>CBFGVE010000015.1:0-15038 GCA_965651915.1 uncultured bacterium | reverse complement strand
AATCTGCCACTAGAGGATTGGAACCCAGCACGTTGACTTCGTCGCCATCGTTCACCCCGTCGCCATCGGTATCGTGATTGTTCGGGTCGGTACCGGCAATGCGCTCCTGAATATTGGTCAGCCCATCACCATCGGCGTCGTCGCCACTGTCGTCCACCATGGGGTCGAGACCGTTGGCGATCTCGAATCCGTCGTTCATGCCATCGCCGTCAGTATCGGGATTGGTGGGGTCAGGGGAGTAGCGGGCCTGCGGATCGGCATCGCAGCCGCCGAGGAGGAACACATTGTTGTACCACCATTCGAATTCTTCCAGATTGGTGGCACCGTCGCCGTCGGTATCGGCATCGGGAAGCTGGGACAGGTTTCCATCGCCGTAGACAAAGGTGCGGAGGTTATCGAGCCCGCTGTCCAGCGGGTCCATGCTTGGCAGCGCCGCATTCGTAAAGGAAGGATGGGCAGGGTTGTTGGTGGAATAGCTCCATTCCCAGCCATCCCACATTCCATCGCCATCGGTATCCCGCACGCAGGGGGAGGTTCCCGCCGCGATCTCCAGCACCGCGCTAAGGCAATCGATGTCGAGATCGGCCGAGCCGGTGGAGGGGCCTGCGACGAGAGTGCGCGTATTTTCATCGGTAAGCAGCGCTTCGTCCATCGCACGAACGCCAAAGCAGTAGACCTGGTTTGCGGTAAGCCCGCTAACCGTGAACGATGTGAGATTCGTCACCCGGCCAACCTCGTTGGTGAACAGCGAAGCCGGGTCGCAGTTTGGCGAGGTTCCGCAGGCGGTTCCGGATGGGCTACGGTAGATTTTGTAGACGATATTGGTCGAAACACCATCGGTTGCGGGCGACCACTGGACCACCACTTGCCCATTGGTATTGCCCACCGCGCTACCGATGCCGCCGAATTCTGGCGGGCTCTGGTCGGAGGTGAACGCGTAGGTAAGCGTTTCCATCGAGGGTCCGTTCATGCTCTGGAACGAGATGACCGGAATTCCTTTTTCGTCGATTCCGGCAAGGGGAGCGGTAGACGGTCCCTTGATCCTCACTATGCCGTAGGGCTCGTCCGCAGCACTGTGGTAGGTCCACTGATTGCTCGCTGGAAGATATCGCTTGGCATGGATTGAATTTTGAACACCTTCGCCAAACTGCCAGGCGACGACAACTCTACCTTGCACATCTCCGTCTATGGTCGGCCAGCTTGGCATTACCGAATTGGTAATGCCACTAACGCCAAGGCCCGACGCGGAATTTCCAAAAGCACTAAATGTCCCACCCGTCGAAGATCTCCTCATGGCAAAAACTTGCGGCATGGGTTCAACATACTGAATCCAGGCCAAGTAGAGTGCTCCATTCCTGCCCTTTTTCAGATTGGGTTGGGCACTATAGGCACCCGAGCCTACGTCTGCAACGGAAGACCACGAGCCTCCATTCCATTCACGAATTCGGATATTTTCAACCTCTGGTTCCTCCCAGGCCACCACTGGCCTGTCTAGATGATTCATCGCCATTGTCGGTCGCTGTGCAAAGAATGCTCCTGCTATGCCGGCAGAATGCGAGTTGGCGAGCCCAACCCAGTTCGTACCGTTATACGCCACCAAGTAAATCGAACTTCCGGATTCAGTGCCCTGCATCCAGGCCACGTATGGGACACCAGAAGTACTTACCGCCACCACGGGGTGAGCAGGTTGCATTACGTTATTTGGTGCCGCAACGAAACGGCTGAGGCCGAAGCCGGTCGTCGAGCCATCCAATTCCATCCACTGGGTTCCATCCCAGTGGGTGAGGTAGATGCGGTGGGGCTCGCCCGACGAGGGGGGCGGCGCTTCGCGCCAGGCGACCCAGATTTTGTCGCCAAGGACCGCGACCGAGGGCTGGTCCGAGGTCTGCATGGTCCGGCTGACGCCGGTCAGGCGGGCAGAGTGGCCTACCCCAAACCACTGGTGCTCGATGCGCTCCCAATGCCCCAGCTCCGGTGTCTCGAACTTGGGTCCGCGCCAGCGGCGGAGAAACACCTGCTGATTGCCACCGGCATCGGGACCGGTGTAGGCCAGCACAGGACTTCCCTCCTCGTCGAGCACCATGTCGGAGGCGTTGGAGCGAACGCGGCTTTCCATGGCCGCGCCCTTGGTGACAACCAAGGCGAACTGCTGCGGATCGCCAACAATCTGAAATCCTGTGACGGCCAAGGTGTAGATGCCTGGGGGCGCATGGGGCAGAACGATCTGCTCCACGTTGTTCACCGGATCAATGCCGATGTCGGGAAAGAAGGGGGGAAAGTCCTCGTTGATGTTCCGAGAGTGCGCGCCGTCCACATCGTAGTAGTTGCCCACGTACCGGGCACCGCCCGGGGCGAAGAGTATGAGGTCAAGGTTGTTGACAAGCTGAACAGCATTGCCGGGGGTTCCTGGAAGGTCGGTCCACGCGAGGGTGATCTTGAGACCACCTTCGCCGGGCTTCACCTCGATCTGCTGGGTGTAGGTCTGGAGCGGGCCCACCGGGGTCACATCGGCCTCGTCGAGAATGGTCACCGAATCGGTAGGGTGAATGCGAGGACCCTCGGTGGCCCGGACAACATCAAGTAGTCCGTATCCTTGCAACACCGGAACCTCTACGGCTGCGCCGGCAGCCTTCGGGTAGAGGATCGAGTTCATATTGCGTGCGCCATTGATCATGAGCGCCTTCATCAGAGCCGGGCTTGGCGGAACGCCGGTGCGTTCCTGGTACCACTGGTAGATGAGGGCGCCTGCGCCGGTGGCGACCGGGGTGGCCATCGAGGTGCCGGACATGAAGGCATAGTTCGTGCCGCTGTTTACATTCGCCAAGCGGAGGTCACGGCTGGGCAGAAAGGGGTCGGCAAAGGTATCCATGTCCGTTTCATGGGACTGGACCGAGAGCACAAATGCGCCGGGGGCGACGATGTCCGGCTTGCGGCGAAGATCGCTGCCAGTGATCGGGCCTCGCGAGCTGAACCCGGTGACCTGCCAGTCGGAGTCGGTTTCATCGACCGATTGCTGCCCGTAGTTCATCGCGAATCGGGTTTGTTCGACCGCACCGACGGTGATCACGTTCTTGGCGTTGCCCGGCTGGCCGATGGTGCTCGGGCTGCCGCCCAGGCCCGTGTCAGGGCCCCCGCCGTCATTGCCGGCGGCAAAGAACGTGATGAGTGGCTGCAGGCCGGGCGTCAGATTGTCGGCGTCGCGCACCAGGGCGTCCCAGGTGGCGCTCATGGCACCATACTGGTAGACGCTGTTGCCCCAGCTATTGTTGGAGAGTCTGCCGCCTTGCTGTACCGTGAGGCGGGCCTGCTCCTGGTCGCTGAAACTGTTGAAGTCCTCGATCATGACCAGATTGGCCGCCGGGGCCACGCCCGCAAACTGGTTGGTGGTATAGGGGGGGCCGAAGGATCCGGGGGCGCTGACCACGCTCTGGGAAAGGGCTCCGTTTCCGAGAATGGTGCCCGAGACGTGGGTGCCGTGGCCGTTGTTGTCTCCCGGCACGCCGTCCGAGGTCCAGCCAAAGCGGTGGTCGTAGAACGTGATCCGGGTGTTGGTGCCGGTCGTGGTGGGCAGCGAAGGGTCGAGCGCAAAGCCAGGGTGTAGGAAATCAATGCCGGTATCGGTCACGCCCACGGTGACGCCCGCGCCCGTGAGGGTCGGGTGAAGCGACCTTAGCACCGGCGCACGGATGCGGCGGCGCGAGGTGTCGTTCATCGCCCGCCGGGCAAGATCCGGCTCCACCCACTGTACGGAATCGCTATGGATAAGGCGGGCAACGTCGTCGGTGTCGCCCTTGAACCGGGCGATCTGCCGACCGGAGAGCTCCCAGGTGCTATCGGCGGTGAGCCCAAAATCGCCCAGCACCTTTTCGGCCTCAGCCTTTCCGTACATCATGACCACGTATTCGCCATAGCGGGCCTTCTCCGCCGCCGTTTCGTCGGCGGTATCGATCATGAAGCGGAGAATGTCCATGCTCATCTTGTAGTAGGGGTGGTAGGGCTCGGTGTATACGACACCCTCCAGCTCGCGCACCTTCGCCATGGTCTCGGCATTGGCCCGCACGGCGAAGGAGCGGTTGGGCACATAGTGGCTGACCTCGACGCCGAGGGCCTCTAGCCGCTCGCGAAGCGCCTTGCTGACGGGCTGGCTGAACTGAACCACATGGGTTTCGGTATCGGGGGCGGCCCGGAACTGCGGGGGAACCTCCACCCGCTCCGGTGCCTCGGTGTCGATCAGGGCGTTCTGGAAAAGGATGGCCGAGCTGGAATTCTGCACCAGGTGCTGGATGGGGCGGCGGGAGTTGCTGAGCATGCCCATCGCCTTCATGGACGCCTCTTCCTCGGCGTCCCGCACCCCGTCAAACTTCGGCAACAACGCGAAATCCACGGTGCGAGCCTTTTCTTCGCGGCGGGTCAGCGTGGCCACGGCCAGGCGGGATACGCCGTCGGCCCCCTCGCGGTATTCGAAGGCGTAGCTCCCGGTCAGCGCCTTGAGCGCATCCTCGATCGAAACCCGGCGCAGGTCCAGGGTGATCTTCTCCCCGGCAAGGCTAGGGTCCACATTGATGTGAACCCCGCTCTGGGCCTTCAGTGCATCGGCTAGCCGCTGCAGCGGCACCTCGGTCGCGGCAATTTCGTAGAGCGCGCCGCTCCGGGACACCCGAGGGTTCTCCTCGTCCATGATCGCCGAGACCGCCACCGGCAGGAGCCCCGCCAACGCAGCCAGACACGCCACAGCCAGAGTTAGTTTGAGACGCTTTCGCAGAGTTTTCATATCCATCCTTCCTAGGGTCAAATCACGACGGCGGGGCAGCCCGTTCGGGGGCCGGTTTCTCAGGCAGTTGGTCAACCAATGCGGCTTCCCGCTTTCTCAGGAGATTCAAATGGCGGTGATGCCGGCTGCGGCGCAGCTCGAGGCGCTTGACCTCGTCGGATTCATTAAGCCGCTCCTGCAGCTTCTGGCGAAGCTCGAGTATCCGCTTCTCCAGCGCTTTCAGCTCGGTGTGGATTGCGGTGGCCTGCTCGTCACGGTAAACCAGCCGATCTCTCAGCACCCATTGCTCCCGGGTGGTTCCGGTCAGTGCGGCATGCTCCCCCTGGATTCGCTCGCGCACCTCTTCCAAGCTCATCTGGCGGATTTCCGCCTCGTCGAGATCCCCCTCTTCCGGAGCCTGGCCGTACGCGGAGGCGCACGCGAACGCGGCGAGAACGGCAATCCGAAGGAGTGAACGCATGGTAATCCCTAGCCCGGGTGATAGTGGCATGACAATCGATCAATCTACCCAATACCCGGCTTGCTGGTCAACTCCCGAGGGGAATTATTGACGCGATCCACCATCTCTGGACGGAATTGGTCGCGCATGCCCCCCACCCACCCCACCCGGCGGCCCCACTATTTCCCCTTCCCACTCCCGCCGCCGGCTGCGGCCTGGAGGACGTCGCGCTTGAGGCTCTGCCACTCCAGCAGGCTGCCCAGATTCTTCTCCCTCTCCTTCAGGAGGGCCCGGAGGGATTCGGCCGTCTCCATGTGGGCGGCGAGTGCAGCGCGCAGGGCCTCCCATTCTTTCTCCAACTCCTTTAACCGCTTCGTGTTGCGTTCAAAGTCCTTCTTTCCCTCCTCCAGCTTCTGTTCCAGCCGCTCCGCCTCCCGCTCCTGCTCGCCAATCCGGGTGGCCAGGTCGGCTATTCGCTGGTCGATCTCCTTGACCATCACCGGTTCGACCTGGGTCTTGCCCACTTTGGGGGACTCGGCCCGGCTGCACGGGGCAAGCCCGCACAGCACCAGGGCCACAAGGGCGTAGATCACAGGCTGGCGCTTCATTCTGCTTCCTCCATGGCATTGAGTGTATCGATTTGTATCTTGCACTTAGGCAGAGAGTTGACAAAATGCTTGCCGTAGCTTTTCTGGTGGATGCGGGGGTCCAGGACCACCACGATGCCGGTGTCGGTGGCGGTGCGGATGAGCCGTCCCACCCCTTGCCGAAACTTGAGGATGGCCTCGGGCAGCGAGTAGGTGCGGAAGGGGTCGCCCCCCTGCTCCCGGATCCGCTGCATCCGGGCCTGCACCACCGGCTGGTCCGGCACGGCGAAGGGCAGGCGGGTGATGATGACGTTGCTGAGGGCCTCGCCCCGCACGTCCACCCCGGTCCAGAAGCTGTCGAGCCCGAAGAGCACGCTCGACGGGTCCTCCTGGAAGGCCTCCATCATCGCGTGGCGGGGCATCCCGGTGCCCTGGACCAGCAGCCGGAGGCCCTGCCCGTCGAAGAAGGAGCCCAGTCGGCCCGCCATGTCGCGCATCAGGCGGTCGCTGGTGAACAGTACGAAGGCGTGGCCCCGGGTCAGGCGGATGTAGTGGCGGACCGCCCGGGAGAGCGCAGACGGAAAGTGTTCCGCGTCATTGGGTTCCGGCATGTCCCGAACCATGTGGAGCGTCATCTGACGCGCATAGTCGAAGGGTGAGCCCACCTGGACGGCCTCGGCCTCGGTCGCCCCCACCCGCTTCAGGAAGTAGTCGAGGTTGCGGCCCACCGCCAGGGTCGCGCTGGCCATGACCACGCTCTCCATCCCCTCGAACAGCATCTCCCGCAGCGCGGGGGCCACGTCCACGGCGGCGGACTGCATGACCGGCTGGCGGCGGGCACCGGATCGCTCGATCCAGTAGACGTTGTCCTCCAGCTTCTGGCCGAGAAAGTTGTCGAGCCCCTCGGCGAGGGCGCTGCCCCGGCGCTCGGCGGACTGGATCTCGGCCTTGAGGTCCTCGTTCTCGGTGCGGTCGGCGAGGTTCTTGAGCGCCCGGACCACGGCGGCGAGGTGGTCGAGCATTTCGCTCTCGATGGCGAGGGGGGCCTTGACCAGCCGCTGGGACTCGGCCCCCTCGAACCGGGCCCACTCCAGCAGCTTCGTGAAAAAATCGTCCACCGCGTCCCACAGCCGGGCCGACGCCGCCGCGCCCCGGCCCTCGCGCATAACCACGAACAGGCCCTTCTGGCCATCCGCCGTGCATAGGCGCCTGAGCCAGTGCTCGATGGCGTAGCGGGAGAGCCTAAGCCCCAGGTGGTCCGAGGCGACTCCCTCCATGTGGTGGGCCTCGTCGAACACCACTACGCTGTAGGGAGGAAGGAAAGACACTCCAAGCTGGCGCAGCGGCAGCTCGGAGAACAGCAGGTGGTGGTTGACCACCAGCACCTGGGCCTCGCGGACCTGGGCTCGCGCCTTCATGAAGAAGCAGGCGCCATACTCCGGGCACTTCTGCCAGAGGCAGTTGCCCTGCTCGACATTGACGACGTCCCACACCTCGCTCGAGGGCTGGAAGCGCATGTCCTGGATGCTGCCCTCCTTGGTCGAGGCGGCCCAGGCGCGCAACTGCTCCAGCTCCCGGGCACGGCGTGGCTCCAGCAGGTCGCCCCCCATCGATTCGGCCCGTTCGAGACGGCGCAGGCACAGGTAGTTGCTGCGCCCCTTCACCAGCACGGCGCGGAAAGAGACGCCCAGATGCCGCTGGAGGAAGGGGATGTCCTTGTAGACGAGCTGCTCCTGGAGGCTGATGGTGTAGGTCGAGACGACCACCTGCTTGCCCTGGTCGACCGCGTGCAGGACGGCCGGCACCAGATAGGCCAGGCTCTTGCCCACCCCGGTACCCGCCTCGACCGCCAAGTGGCCGCTGCCCGCTAGGGACTGGGCCACCCGCACCGCCATCTCCTCCTGCTGCGGCCGCGGCTCGTAGGGGAAATCCGAATCCCGGGTTGCCTGCTCGAAAAGCCCCCCCGGGCGAAAGAACGCGCGGGTCCGCTCCTCGAGCGAGGCGGCTTGGTCTGCGGGGCTGGGGCTGGGCGCAATCACGCAGGCAGTAGAGCGAAGCGGGCGCGGGGAGTAAAGCATTATGCCACCCCCGCCCGGCGAAATCGGCGGCGCGGTCCAGACCTTGGACAGCGGCGAAGCGGACAGTTCCGAGGCTTGGAACCGTATGAGCCTACCCGTGGGTCTCGGCGGGGGAGCGGTCGCCTCGCCCGGGTGCTTCCCGGCCAGCCGCATAGGCCTCCCAGATCTCGGCCAGCACGACCTCGGCGCTGCCGCACCGGGGGCAGGCCACATAGAGCCCAAACGCCTCCGCCCGGTCCTTGCAGCCGCAGGCCCGGCACAACATCCGCTTGTCCCTGTTTGCCATCATCGTCTTCATCGTCTCCCTGTTTCCGGGCCGCATGACCCTAGTCGTTGAGCGTGGTTAGTCCCTCGCGAACTGCATACTTCGTAAGCCCCGCGATCGAACCGATGTTGAGCTTCTCCATGATGTTCTTCCGGTGCGACTCCACCGTCTTCGGGCTCAGGACCAGGCGGTCGGCGATGTCCTTGACCGACCAGCCCTCGGAAAGAAGCTGGACGACCTCGCGCTCGCGGTCGCTGAGCAGGCAGAAGGCGCTCTTCTCATCGGCCGGCAGCCGGCGCAGGAATTTTTCCACCACCGATCGGCTCACCTCGGGGCTCAAATACTTCTGGCCTTCGAGCACCGTCTGAATCGCCTTGAGCAAGTCTTTGAACGGGCAGTCCTTGGGCAGGTAGGCCAGGGCGCCGGCCTTGAACATCTCGCCAATGAAGGTGGAGTCCTGGTGGACCGAAAGCCCAACGATGCGGATGTCGGGACGGGCGGCGGTGAGTCGGCGCGTGGCCTCGATGCCGTTGAGGTCGGGCATGTTGATGTCCATGATCACCACGTGGGGATTGGACTCCAGCGCCACGGTGACCGCCTGCCGACCCGTCTCCGCCTCCGCGACCACCTCGCAGCCCGGCTCCCGATTCAGGAGGAAGCGCAGTCCCTCCCGAATGATCCGATGGTCGTCTGCTAGAAGTATTCGCACCATTGCACAAGCCCTATTCGTTCGACGCGGTTGCGGAAACCGACTTCCAGTAAAGTCCATCGCTTCAAGCTTTTCAATCAGGATAATCCTGATTTCGCCTATTTAAAAACCTTAGAAAGAAGGCGGGGATTTGTATAGGGGAACGCCGAAGATTGGGCGCTGCGCTAGGGGGTAGACAGGCCAGACTGGATCGCCCATTTCGTGAGCTGGGAGACCGAGCGGACCTTCAGCTTGGCCATGATGCGGCGGCGGTGGTAGATCGCCGAATTGACGCTGATACCCAGCTCGCGGGCGATCCCGCGTGCCTGGCGGCCCTCGGCCAGCAGCTCCAGCACCTGCCGCTCCCGCAGGCCGAGGCCCGCCTCGGTCGCCGGGCTGGACCGACGGCTGTTCTCCAGGTAGTAGTCGATCACGATGCCGGCGGCCTCGGCGTTGAGGTAGAGCCCGCGCCCCCCCGCGCTGCGCACGGCCAGCAGCATGTCCTCGGCGCTGAAGTCGCCGAGCAGGCAGCCCGAACAGCCCGACCGGACGAAGGCGATGGCGCGACCGGCCACGCCCTCGAAGTCGTAGCCCACCAGCTTGAGCCGGGGACAGATGCGCCGGGCGTCGCGGACGAATCCGGCGAGCGGCTGGCCGACAACCCCCAAGTTGAAGACAAGCACATCGGCAGGCTGGCGGCGCAGGGCCTCCAGCGCCGAGGCATGGCCGTCACTCTCGGCAACACGAAGCCCCGCCTCGGACTCGATCAGCGCGCGGAATCCCTCCCGCAGGATGCGGGCAGGCTCCACCAGCAGGTTCCAGCGATTCAGTCCATTCAATGTCGCGTTCCTCCCATGCTGCCGGTCCCGCCGGGGTCCGGCCAGCCAACGCACAAACCTACCCTTTCGGCTCGGCGCAGGTCAACGGGATTTCCAGCGCCCGGGCGTCGCCAAAGCGGGGCAGCGAGGGATTGGCGGCGCGGGTCAGCACAAACTGGAGGGTATTGAGGGTGCGGGTGTTGAAAGCAGCTTCGCAGTAGGCGAGGTAGTAGTCCCACTTGCGGCGGAAGGCCGCGTCGAAGCCTAGGGCCTCCACCTGCGGCGCCGCGGCGGCGAAGGCCTCGCGCCAGCGGCGGAGGGTGAGGCCATAGTGCGGGCCGATGTTCTCCAGGTGTTCGACGTGCAGGGAGGAACCCCGCGCGGCCGCGCGGTTGATCGCGCCAAGCGAGGGCAGGTGCCCGCCGGGGAAAATGTGCTTGCGGATCCAGTCGCTGCTCCGGGTGTAGGCGCGGTAGCGGGCGTCGGGGATAGTGATGACCTGGAAGGCGGCGAGTCCGTCGGGCTCCAGCAGCTCGCTGATCCGGGCGAAAAAGCCCTCCAGGTATTCCGCACCCACCGCCTCCAGCATCTCGACCGAGACAATGCGGTCGTAGCGCCCCTGCACGTCGCGGTAGTCGGCCAGCCGCACTTCCACCCGGTCCTCCAGGCCGGCGGCGGCGACCCGCTCGCGGGCGAGGCGGCACTGCTCCTCGGACACGGTGACGGTGGTCACGCGGCAGCCCCGGGTGGCGGCGGCCCGAATCGCGAGCGCCCCCCAGCCGGTGCCGATCTCGAGCAGGTGGTGCGAGGCATCGACCCGGGCCATGTCGAGCAGGCGGTCGATCTTGCGGAGCTGGGCGTCGCGCAGCGGCTCGTCGGCCCGGTCGAACACCGCCGCGGAGTAGGTCATCGTCTCGTCGAGGAAGGTCGAAAAGAAGGCGTTGCTCAGATCGTAGTGGTCATGAATGTTGCGGCGCGCGGTCCGGCGGGTGTTGCGGCGCAGGCGGTGGCGGACATAGTCGAGCCCCCGCCCCAGCGCGGAGAGCACACCCGGACGGTCCACCAGCGCCTCGCGGTTCTCGATCGCCACCTCGAGCAGCCCGGTGAGATCGTCGCAGTCGAAGTCGCCGGCGGTGTAGGCCTCGCCAAATCCGATGTCGGCGCCGAACAGCACGCGGGTGAAGAAGCGCGGACGGTTCACCCGCAGCTCGACGGTGCGCTCCGGCGACTCCTCGCCATAAACCTGCACGCTGCCATCGGGCAGCCGCACCCGCAGGCGGTGGCGGCGCAGCCGGGCAAAGAGGGCCAGCACGGTCCGCTGAGCAAACCGTTCCAGAAGCGAGGGACGGCGGTGGATGATCGTCATGGCGCTGCGGGGTTGGGGTCGGCGGTGGATGGGGAGCTTTTTTCGGAAGTAGAGCTTCGCGGCCTGCCAGTGGATGCGCGGCAGAACGAGCAAGACCGAAAACGGAAAGCGAAGCAGCGTGCGCCAGAGGGTCCGCGTGGTGAGCGGGACGCCCTTCCCGGCGAGCCGGGCGCGCAGCACCATGCCCCCCTCGCGCTCGAGGTTGACCGAAAGGTTCATGCGCCCGCCTTCGTCGGAAATCGCGAAGCGGTAGCGGCCAGACACATCGAAGAACGGCGAGACAAAAAACTCCTTGTCGGCCTGCGCCAGCCAAGCGCCGCCTTCTGAACCGCGCTGCACGTCGGAAAGCAGGTAGAGGTGGCGGTCGCCGAAGGTGTTGTTCACCTCGGCAACCACCGCGCGCAGCTCTCCGTCTTGACCGTGGCAGAGGTAGAAGCTCACCGGGTTGAACACATGGCCCAGATAGCGGGCGGAAGTGACGAGCACGACCCGGCCCACCGCCTCGTCCAGCCCCGCGGCACGAAGGCGCACGTGCAGCTTGTCGCGGATCGACTCCCAGCCCGGGTCGAGGTAGTCGCGGTCGCGGATCGAGGCGACACTGGCCCGGTTGTAGCCGAAGCCCCGGACCTCCCGGTCCAGCGCCGGCAGTTCGTCGAGGTCGAGCGCGTAGAAGTAGGCCGGGTAGGTGAAGCGGTGCTCCACCGGGCCCAGGCGGTGATGAACGACCTCGCCGCTGAAAATGCGCGAGTTCACAGCTCCACCCCCAGCCGGCTCGCAACCTGCACCGCCGAGCGCGCGGCGTCCTCGTGGAAGCCAAAGCCGAAGTAGCTCCCGCAGAAATAGGTTCGGTTCTCGCCGTTGCCCTCGGCCAGCGGGGCCTGGGTGGCCAGCGAGCCGAAGCTGTAGAGCGGATGCATGAACAGGGTGCGGTCAAGCACCGCTTCGGCGGCGTAGCCGCTGCCGTTGAGGGTGACAAAGTAGGGCTTGCGGGTGCGGAGCCGCTGCAAGCGGTTCATGTGGTAGGTGACCGACACCGGCGCGTCGGGCGAGGATTCGCCACCGCGGAAGTTCCACGAAGCCCACGCGGTCTTCGAGCGGGGCATCACCGCCGGATCGGTATGCAGCACGGCCTCGTTCTCCTGGTAGCGCCAGGCCCCGAGCAGGCTTCGCTCGCGGGCGCTGGGATCGGCCAGCAGTTTCAGCGATTCGTCGGCATGGGCGGCGAGCACCACCCGGTCGTAGCGGCGCTCCTCGCCGCTGCGGAAACGCAGGACCACCCCCCCGGTCTCGCGCCGAACCTTGTCGATGTCGGCCTCGCAGCGCAGCTCTCCGCTGAACCCGTCGAGCATCTTGCGGATGTACTGGTGGCTCCCACCCACCACGTAGCGCCACTGCGGGCGGTCATGCAGGTCGAGCAATCCGTGGTTGACGAAGAAGTGGATGTAGGCTTCGGCGGGAAAGTCGGCGACATCCTTCGCCGGGGCCGACCAAATTGCCGAACCCATCGCGTAGAGGTAGCGATCGGTGAAAGCCTCCGTATAGCGGCGGCCAGCGAGGTAGGCTCCCA
Source organism: uncultured bacterium (assembly GCA_965651915.1). Taxonomy (GTDB): domain Bacteria; phylum Verrucomicrobiota; class Kiritimatiellia; order CBFGVE01; family CBFGVE01; genus CBFGVE01. The sequence goes on along the minus strand of CBFGVE010000015.1, from coordinate 2,459 downwards.
GCGTGACGCCTTTCAGCCGGCCGCGGTCGTGGTCCTCGCGCGCCTCGCGGTTGAAGCGGAGGATGTCGCGGATCATCCGCCAGTGCGATGGCCGAAGGGCATTGAGCGGATGGGCGAAGAGCGAGCGGAGGTTGTTCCCGGCGTATTCGTAGCTCGACCCCGCCGCGTGGTAGCTGAAGGACATGTCGCTGTCGTCCAGCTCCACCCCGAGCTGCTCGAAGATGCGGGTGAGCACCGGATAGTTGCGGTGGTTCATCACGATGAAGCCGGTGTCGATCGGGGTGCCCTCGTCCTCGCCCGACGGCACGACGAAGGTGCGGGTGTGTCCCCCGGGCCGGGCGTTGCGCTCGTAGAGGTCCACCTGATGCCGCCGCTGGAGCTGCCAAGCGCTGGTCAGACCCGCCACACCCGATCCGATGACCGCGATGCGCAGGTTCTCCTGTTCCGTATCGTGCTGTGCCGTGCTCATGCTTTTGCAAACCGGTAGTGGGACACCGCCCATTCGGATCCCTCGCGGAAGGCGAACAGCTCGGCGCAGGCGATGAAGAACATCCGCCAGCGCTGCAGCCACCGGGCCGCATCCGCCTTGCCGTAGTGCTCTTCGAGCAGAGGCAGCAGGTCCTTACGCTGCTTGTCGGTTCTGACCAGCCAGTCCTCGAGCGTCCGCGCGTAGTGGCGGCCGTTCACCCGCCAGGTCTCCTCCGCCCGGAAGTCGTCCTGGCAGCGGAGAAACAACTCGTGCGAGGGCATCGTTCCGCCGCTGAAAAAGTAGCGGGCCATCCAGTCGGCCTGCTCGCCGGTCTCGAAGAGGTAGGGCAGCGCGCGGTGGGCGAAGATGTGGATAAATAGTTTTCCATCGTCCTTGAGCCAGGCCGCGACCCGCCCGAACAGGGCGCGATAGTTGCGGACGTGCTCGAACATCTCGACCGAGACCACCCGGTCGAAGCTCGCCGCCGGCAGGTCGAGACGGTTGATGTCGCAGTGTATCACTTCGACGCCGCCGAAGCCCTTCGCCGCCGCCTTGGCCCGCAGGTACTGGGCCTGGACCGCGCTGTTGGTCACGCAGGTGATCTGCGCATCCGGGTAGTGCTCGGCCATCCAAAGGGACAGCGATCCCCAGCCACAACCCAACTCGAGGATGCGTTGCCCGGCGGCCAGCTCGGCGCGAGCGCAGGTGAGACGGAGCATCTCCTCCTCGGCCTCGGCCAGGGTCGTTCCCCGCTCGGCGTAAAGGCAGGAGCTGTACTTCATGCGCGGACCTAGCACCCGCTCGAAAAAGGCGGTGGGCAGTTCGTAGTGCTGGGCGTTGGCCTCGGCAGTGCAGTCGGCCACCGGCAGGCGGTCGAGGGTCTCGACGAAGCGCCCCACGTAGTCGCCGGGTTCTCCGCCGGCCGCCGACTCGACCAGCGCGATGCGGTCGCGAAGCAGCTTGCGGATGCCCGTCCGCACCACGAGGTCGGGTACGCGGCCGCGCTCGGCCTGGTCGATGAGGCGGTCTATGACTGATGTTTTTTCGGAAACCATGGGAAGAACACGCTGGTTGACTGTTGGTAGGCGAGATAGTCGGGCCTGCGGCGCAGCGCCTGCTTCTCGGTGTAGGGAATGCCGGTGAGCTTGAACAGGAAGAGGAACATCGCGGCTGGGCCGAGCAGGCTCAGCCAGAAATAGGGACTCCCCACCGCGAAGAGCACATAGGCGAACCAGTGGACCCACTCGAAAAAGTAGTTGGGGTGTCTCGAATAGCGCCACAGCCCCTCGCGGCAGGTCGTCCCCCGGTTCGCGGGGTTGTGGCGGAAACGGCTAAGCTGTCGGTCGGCAACCAGCTCTCCGCCCACCGCGACCGCCCAGACGAGTGCACCCGCCGTGTCCCAGGCGGTCCAGACGGCATCAGGGCGCAGCAGCGCGGCAAGCACCGGCAGGCTGAACAGGACGACCAGCAGCGACTGCGCCTCGAAGAAAAAGAAGAAGTTGCGGTTGGCCTTCGCTCCCCAGTGGGCGCGGAGGTACTGGTAGCGGCCATCTTCCTCGCGTCCGATCACGCGGTCGCGGAGAATGAACAGGGCGAGACGGAAGGCCCAGAAGGCGCCGAGGGCGGCGACGATCCAGCCGCGCCCGCCCGCCTCGGGAAGCGCGGCGGCATAGAAAACTACCGCGATGCCGATGCCCGTCGTCCAGCCCACATCGACAAAGCCCATGTCGTTGTATCGCCGGCCCAGCAGGTATAGCACGCCGAACAGCAGCATCGCCATCGCCTGGACCACAAAAAGCATCGTCAACAAGGTCATAGTCATCTCCACGTTGCTGCAACATCGCGGAGGCCCCGAGAACCTTACACAGCCTTATTTCGGTGAAGCAATCCGGATAACCACGACACACTTTCTCGCCACACTTAACCGCTTACGCTTACTGACCTTTCCTAAACAGCTTCATACTCCTAAATCCCCCAGGTCCAACCCGGT
>CBFGVE010000014.1:0-15618 GCA_965651915.1 uncultured bacterium | reverse complement strand
TTCTTGACCACAACGCAAATGCGCTTGCCCGGTGCTAGGGCTCGCTTTAGAATGCGACTTAACGCCGAGCTTGTTACCATGACCTGGGAGAACCCTTGATCGAGCCGATGGTAGTTGGGATGTTGAAGAACGCAGCGGTTCTGCTGGCCCTGGCCTACATCTATGATCTGGTGTTCCTCCGCCACGAGCTTACCGGCAGTCGGCTTCGCCTCGTTCTTCTGGGTTTGGGCATCGGTCTGGCGGGCATAGTGGTAATGCTTTCCCACTGGTCGATTGAGCCCGGGCTCATTTTCGATACCCGGTCCGTGCTGCTTGGCGTTTCCGGGCTCTTCTTTGGCACTATTCCCACGGTAGTGGCCATGGTAATTGTGGGTTTGTTCCGCTACCTCCAGGGCGGGGCGGGAATGTGGACGGGGGTGTTTGTTGCACTGGTCTCGGGATACGTGGGCTTAGCCTGGCGGGCCCGGCGAAAGAAGGAGCTTGGTACCATTTCGTGGAGAGAGCTGCTTCTGGTCGGGTTTATCATCCACCTAGGAATGATGGTCTGCTTCGCAATCTTTCCCGGCACTCGGTCGCCGGCTCTGCTGCTTCTCATTGCCGGCCCGGTGCTCCTGCTGTATCCCGTCGTTTTCGCCGCGATGGGCAAGCTCATGGCGCAGCGACTTCGCCGGGAGGAAATCACCCGGCTCGTGCAGGAAAGCGAATCCCGGTATCGCAGCCTGTTCGAGAACAACCATACGGTAATGTTCATCATTGACCCGACCGATGGGCGGATCGTGGATGCCAATCCAAGGGCCGAGACCTACTATGGCTGGACGAGAGAGCAGCTCAAAAAGATGTGGATTGCGGACATCAACACCTTGCCCCCCGAGGAGGTACGGGAGGAAATGCGCTTGGCTGCTGAAGGGCAGCGGCATCACTTCAATTTCCGACATAGGAAGGCTGACGGATCGGTGCGGGACGTGGAAGTGTTCAGCGGGCCTATCACGATCGATGGGAAAGAACGGCTGTATTCGATCGTTCACGATGTGACGAGCCGCAGGCAGTCGGAAGAAGCCCTGCTCAAGGCGGAGCGTGAAGTGCGGACGCTGCTCCAGATCGCCGAGGAATCGCGGGTAGCGCTCCAGGAATCTCTGGAACAACAGCGCAAGCTAGCCCAAGCCGTCGAGCAAAGTCCCGCCTCGGTGGTGATCACCGATCTGGAGGGTCGCATCGAATATGTAAACCGGCGCTTCTCCGAGGTCACCGGCTATGCCCTTGCCGAGGTCCGGGGGCTGAATCCCCGGATCCTGCAGTCGGGAGAAACCTCCCCTGAACAGTATGCCGAACTGTGGAGTACGATTACCTCTGGCCGTGAGTGGCGGGGCGAATTTGTAAACCGGGCCAAGGATGGCCACCTCTACCGTGAGCGTGCGGTAATCTCGCCCCTGTTTGGCCCCAGCGGCGAGATCGTACAGTATCTGGCGGTGAAGGAGAACATCACCTCGGAAAGATTGATGCAGGAGCAGCTCCGCCAGGCACAGAAGATGGAGGCGGTGGGACGGCTCGCCGGCGGAGTGGCGCACGACTTCAACAACATGCTCCAGGCGATTCTCGGCTACGCCGACCTGGCGTTGGAGGAAGCTTCTCGGGGTTCGCCGTTGCGGGAGAATCTGGTGGAGATCAGGGCGGCGGCCATGCGGTCGGCGAACCTCGCCCGCCAGCTTCTGGCCTTCGCGCGCAGCCAGCCCATCGCCCCCCAGATTATCGACCTCAACGATAGCGTGTCCAGCATGCTCAAGATGCTCCAGCGGCTTATTGGCGAGGACATCCAGCTTGAGTGGAGGCCTGCCGCCGATCTCTGGAAGGTATGTATTGATCCCGGCCAGGTCGACCAGATTCTTGCGAACCTTTCGGTCAATGCCCGGGATGCGATGCCCAGCGGGGGAAGCCTCATTCTTCGGACCGCGAACATCTCAGTCGGTGAGATGCTGCCCGGCGATTATGGCCAGTCCGGACCGGGAGACTATGTGCAGCTGGTGGTGTCCGACACCGGGCTGGGGATGAACGCCGAGGTGCTGCACCATCTCTTTGAGCCCTTCTTCACCACGAAGGCGGAGGGCAAGGGCACTGGTCTCGGACTCGCGACCATCTATGGCATCGTCCAGCAGAACGGGGGATTCCTACGGGTACAGAGCATCCCGGGAAAGGGCTCCTCCTTCAGCGTGTTTCTTCCCCGGATTCAAGGGGAAGCTACGGAATCCGCCAAGGCGGGAGCACCGGAGCGATCCCTTTCGGGAACGGAATCCATTTTACTCGTTGAGGATGAGGTTCCGCTCATCCGGCTCGCGGAAATGGCTCTCACGCGCAAAGGCTACAAGGTGTCAGCCTTTTCGGATCCTGCCAAGGCGTTGGCCCATCTCGACCAGGGAGAGCGGTCCTACGATTTGCTGATCACCGATGTCGTTATGCCTGGACTCAATGGTCGCGAGGTCCGCGAGGCGGTAGAACTCCGCATCCCCGGGATCCGCACGCTATTCATATCGGGCTATACCTCGGATATCATTGCCCAGCATGGCATCGATGGCGACGGCATGCATTTTCTCGCGAAGCCGTTTGCCTCGCGCACGCTGCTGGAGAAGGTTCGTCAAGTTTTCGACGGTACCCGCGAGGTGGAATAACGCTGCTTGATGGCATGGTGCTAGTCGCTTGCCGACCGCCGCAATCCCAGCGCGGAGAGGGCTTTAATGAAGTCCTGGGGAAGGGGAGCCTTCGCCTTCACCGAGCCTCCATCCGGACGAACGAAGTCAAGCTGGTAGGCGTGCAGCATCTGGCGAGGGATTCGGCGCAGGCCTGGGGCCTCGACCCGCCTGGTGAAATACTGCTTGTCGCCCAGTACAGGGTGACCTGCTTCGGCGAGGTGGCGACGGATCTGGTGGGTACGCCCGGTTTCGATGACCACTTCGACATGGTGGGCGAGACTGGTAGAGCCCAGGATTCGGCAATGGGTCACGGCCTCCTTTCCGTCGAGCGGGCGGTTAATGGTGCTGGGAATGGCAGAGGCTCCCGCCGCAACCAGTGCCCGGTAGGTTTTGCGAATTTTGCCAGCCCTGAAAACCTCCACCATGGCGTCAAAGCCAGCTTGGCTGTGCGCGACAATGAGGCAGCCCGTGGTATCGGCGTCTAGCCGATGGACAGCCTTAAGTTCGGGAATGCCGAGCTGTTTACGGAGTGTTCCTTCGAGGCCATCGGGTCCAGTGCTCTCGATGCCGGCCGGCTTATCGGCCACCAGGAGCCCGTTGGCGTGGTAGAGCAGGGGGATGGGGCGGTTCGGGCGGGATTCGCTGGATGCGGCCAGAATCTCGACCCGGTCCCCGTGCTGGAGCCTGTGCTTGGCCATCCAGACTCTCTGCCGATTAACGAAAACCAGGCGCTGGTCGAGCAGATCTTTTGCCTTTCTTCGCGAAAGTGCAAGTTCGTCGGCAAGGAAAATAAGCAGCTCGCCGGGTTTCCGGACCTGTAGCTGTCTGAGGTGTCCTGGGGCTTTCATGGGAGTTGGCTCGGAATATGGGGGGGGAAGAATGACAGCGGGCGAGGCCCTGCGAAAGCAAATAAATCGGATTATTGAAGCCTGGGCTTGATTATCCGCTTTCTAGCTGTTGGAATGGCCGTCCTTTTGAAATCGTAAGCCCTGCGGGGCGAGCCTCCCCGCACGGTCCGTCCAACCGGATACAGGAGATCGCCCAGGATGATGGAATCCGCCACCAAACTCGACCCGTCCGCTATGGAGGAATGGGTGCTGTCGCAGATCGGCACCGATACCCCAGACTTCGCCACCGTGCTCAACACGCTTTCCCGGTTGCGCTCCAAAGACCCGAAGACCACCTTATCCCTCGCCGAGCTGGTGCAGGAAAAGGCGGCCAAGACCGGCTCCCATCCCGCCGCGATTCGAGCCTATCAACTTCGCGTTGCCTGCGGAACGGCCAAGCCTACTTCTCGTGACGAGGCTTCTGCCACCGTGCTTGATATCCTTGGCAACACGCCGGAAAACCGGGCGCTTGTGAAGAATGTCGGGTTCGACCAGCGTATTCCGCTCGATGAATGTTTTCGTCGACTCCTGTTGCTACTTTCCTTGCACGAAGGGCTCCTATGTTACGACAAGACCTGGGGGTGCGGCGTGGTCAAGGCGATCGACCACTTCTACGAGCGCGTCGAAATCGATTTTACCCGCAAGCGTGATCATGAAATGTCATTCGCCTACGCTGCGGAGACCCTCGCTCTGCTCTCCGACGACCACCTGCTTGCACGCAAGCATAAGGATCCGAAAGCCCTGATGCAGCTCGTCGAGGAGCAGCCCGGCGAAATCATTAAAATCACCCTGCGCAGCTATGGCCCGCTTAGCGTCCCGCTGCTTCAGGAGGCGCTCGTTCGCGATCTCCTTCCCGAAAAAGACTGGAAGAAGTTCTGGGATGCAGCCAGGAAGGCCCTCAAGAAGGACAATACGGTTATCATTCCCAGCAAGCGCACCGAGTCGGTTGTGCTGCTCGACAAGGCGCTCGCCTATGACGACGACTGGTTCGAAGCGCTTGGCAAGGAACGCGACATGAAGCGGATCCTTGAACTGGTAGATGAGTTTATCGATGCAGCCGAGGACGCTCTCACCCCGGGCCAGGCCGAAATCGTCGACAACCGCCTCTCATTCGTGGTCACCGGGGCAGGCCGGAAATATCCCGGGCTAAGCGCCCGAGCCATGATGGACGCCCAGGAGCTCAAGATTCAGGATGCCACGCTAGACATCGACCAGCTCGCCGATTGGTTTATGGAAGAGGAAAATTTTCTTGGTGCCCTCTCCGAGCTGCCCGCCCGCGAACAGAATCCCTTCCTCGACCGGCTCATCCAGCATTCCGAGGAGAAGGCCATACCGCTTATTCTCTCCGTTCTTCCCCGGCTCGATGCGTCCCTCGTCGCCCCCTGCGTCGAGCGCCTCAAGGCTGCCGGTCGCGAAGATGCGGTGTGCAGCCTGATGCGCGGCCTGGTTGCCCGGCGCGAGCTTCCGGTGGACCTCATTGCTTTTCTCTGGCGTAACCTCGACCTGCTCGATACCTGGAAGCTCTGCGAGACAGGCGAACTCATGGAATCCACTCTCAATGCGGTCGAAGACGTTGCAGGCGACCGCACCCGGACCCGCAACCAGCTCAAGGAGCGCTTCCGCGCGCCCGACTGGCTGGCTTCGGTTCTCCCCCGCCTGTCCGCCAAAGAGAAGGAGCGGCTCATTCAGCGCATCCGCGAAAGTTCCGCCTGGCCCGAAATCGAGCGGCGTTCGGTCCTCGGCCAGATCATCAAGATATGCCCCGAGCTGGAGCGCCTGATGTCAGGCAAGAAGCGCGAGCAGCAAACCGAGACGGTCCCCACGCAGCTCACTTCGCATCGTAGCTACAGGGAGCGCCAGGCTCAGCTCGAGCGCATCATCAATGTAGAAATCCCCCAGAACAGCAAGGAAATTGGGGTGGCTAGGAGCTATGGGGACCTGCGTGAAAATTTCGAGTACCACGCGGCCAAGGACGCCCAGGGCTTGCTCATGCGCCGCCGCGACGAGCTGCAGCAGATGCTTGCCGAGGTTAGCCCCACCGACTTCGCCGACTTCCCGGGCGACCGGGCTGGTCTGGCGAGCAGTGTCACGCTGGCCTACGCCGATGGCCGCCGCGAAATCTACCACATCCTAGGAGTGTGGGATGGCGACCCCGAGCTGGGGATCATCTCCTGTAAAACCCGCATGGCCACCGTCCTGGAGGGGAAGCAGGCCGGCGAAGAGGTGGCGATTCCCGCCGAGCATGGCGAAATTTCGGCCCGCATCGAGACGGTCTCGCCGCTTCCCGACCATATTCGGCAGTGGATTGTCGGATAGCCTCCAGCCCGCCGGGCCATCCATGAAGAACATCATCGACCAGTTCAAGGGGCGCGAAGCCACGCCGCTTATTCAGTTCATCAAGTACGGAATTTGCGGAGTGCTGGCCACCGGGGTCGACATGATTCTTTTCTTCCTGCTGGCCTGGAAGGTTTTTCCCGCGCTCGGCCATGATGAGTTGCTGGTGAAGATATTCGGCTTGGAGTTGCCAGTTATCTCTGAAGAAGTACGTTCGCGCCACTTCGTGATCAACCGGAGCCTTTCCTTCGTCGTATCCTGCTACGTGGCCTATTTCACCAATTTCCATTGGGTGTTCAAGCCAGGCAAACATAGTCGCCAAAAGGAAATAGCCCTGTTCTATATCATCGGTATCTCCAGCTACGCGCTGGGGACTGCGCTAGGGTGGGGGCTCATCCACTTCATGGCGTTGACCACCACCGTGGCCTACGTGGCCAATATCGTGGCATCCGTCATGATTAACTACGCGGGCCGCAAGTTCATTGTGTTTCACGGATGAGCCGGGTCCGGTCAGCCGGGTGCTCATTTTTGCTAGCCCTTTCGCTGGCGTTTTGCTCGGGGTGTGCGGTTTGGCCCTTCGCCGGGCGGGCTCCGCGCCCGCTTCCCCCCCCGGCCCCACCACCGGTAACTCCCGACAACCGTCCGCTGGAACTGCGTCTTTCCGGGCGGGTTCGTGAACGTCCTCCCTTGGTAAAGTTCGATCGCACGCTTGGATGGGTTCTGGAGGATGAACGTTCGAACCGCGCAACTTTCGAGCGAACCAACCGCAAGCAGCTTTGGAGCGATTATGTTGCCTTGCTGCAGATTTCGCCATCCGATGCCAGCCAACGCCTTGTTCTTCGCCCTCCTGAGCCAATCGATCTTCCGGAGCGATTCGACAGCCTTGATTTGTGGGTGTCGATGCGCTGCGGGATGCCCCAAGCTGGGATCGTTATCTCACTGGTATTCGAAGATTCGCTTGGCCGCGAGCACGAGGAGGCCTTCCGTCCGCTGAATTGGCAGGGTTGGTCGCGTCTTCATCACCGGCTGGACTCCAGCCGGGTGGCCGACCTCGCGCACCCCTGCAGGCTAAAGGCAATTGTTTTCATGCCTGAGCCCATGGCCGAATCCATGTCGGTCTACATCGACTCCCTCTCAGTCTACACCGAGACGATGCCAGCGATTCCATGGAGCAACCATCCTCGGCGGGGTGTGGATCCCTTTCCCGGCCAGGACCACGGCTTGAATCGGGGCGAGGAGCGCCTTGGCTTTCCTGAGCATCCGTCGACCATTCTGCCGAGCCCCGTCTACGTCTGGACCAATTCACTCACCCGCGATCCGCATGGGCGCCTCCTGCTTAGCGCGGTTTCGGGCGCCCACCGTATCGACTACGTCGTCGCTGCGGAACAGGGCATTGGCTCCATCGAAGTGCTCTGGAATGGGGAGGCTCAGGGCGCGGTTTTCGAGGGGGGCGGATTGCAGTCCGAGGTGAGCCGGGGAGACCCCTTGGTAGTTCGGCAGGAAACCAACTCGCTGCGCATTGTCTACGCCAACGGCGAGAGCTATGTCCTAAGCATCAAGGGACCATCGCTGTGCATCGACGCCTCTCAGCGTGGAGGAATCGCCCGAGGATTCAGCCTTGGCGCAATTAGGCTGCAAGAAAGCGAGCCGCTGTTTTTGCCGGGTTTGCCCCATGATGGAGAGCGTGCTGCGTTCGTACTAAGGTCCGCTTCAAGCGGAAGGCCCCCCCCGCTTTATGCCTCAGCGTTCATCGATTGGACGCGCAGCAATGCTTCTTCGATGTTCTTTGCCACTCCCGAATCGGGCTTGGGCGGCACACGGTATGAGCTGCTGACCAGCGGCCAACGCCCGGATGCATTCGAGCGGGCGGTGATTACTGTAGCTCCAGCGGTCGAAGAGGTGCTGCCGATGCTGCCAAGCGCCTCGGGGCGCCGAACGCGCGAAGCCGCCGACCGGGTTGCCCTCCGGACCCATAGTGGAATCGATATTGAAGCCGAGTGGACGCGAGCCAAGCGTCTTGCCCACATGGGGCTTACCCAGATTGTCTATTGTGCTGGCCGCTGGAGTTGGCAGGATGAAGGTGAGGGACCAGGGTTGCGCTCCCGGGCAGCCCCCGACTTTGGCGGCGACGCCGTTTTGTCGCAGTTCGTTTCCCGTCTCCAGGAGCTAGGATGGCGAGCGGGCCTAGCGCATGACTATCGAAATATTCATCCGCTCAACCGGAACTGGCGTACGCAGGCGGTGCTACGTCTTTCCGACGGTCAATGGGGTACCGGGACGAAGGCCGCGTACGCCATGAAGCCGAGCTTCGCCGCCCAGCTTCATGCGACTCAGAGCGGCGATCTCGCCGCCCGCTATGGAACACGCGCCGCGCTGCACTACGCTCATTTGCGGCTGCCTCCGTGGCGCCTCACCGATTTTGATGAGCGTATACCCGGAGCCGGATGCTTCACCCAAACGGTGTATCTTTTTGGCGAAATGCTTGAGCGCGAGCGGTCGCTCTCTGGACCGGTGTATATTCCCAGTTCTTTTGCCTGGCTATACGGAGGCCTGGCCGACGGGGTAATCAACGAGGGCGATGCCCCAAATCTAGGTAGCTCCCTGCCTCCATTCTTCGACTGGTGGCGCATCAATCCGACCGTTGTCTATTTCGGCGTCTCCTCGGTCGACCGGCCTCGCCCAGGCGCTGTTGAATCCCATTTCCGCTACCTCGCACGCACGCTGCTTCATAACCGCGGTCTGCTATTGGATGCTGAGCAGTTCTCCGACCTCGAGATGGCCCGGGCCTATTTTCAACTTTTGGCCCTTCAGCGGCGCTACCTGCTAAACAAGCCCACCCGGGTCGATGTATGGGACGGCGACAGGTTAATGCCAGCGCAGTCGACCTCCACCGCAGAACGGACCTACTTTCTCTTTCCCTCCGGACTTGAAATGTGGGTGAACACGCACGACTCGGCATCGTGGAACGTTGTAGTGGATCGTGACGAATGGACGCTGCCCCCGCACGGCTGGGTTGCTCGCTCCCGCGATCTTGTCGCACTGTCAGTCCTGGATGGAGATCGGCGACTGAGCTGGGTCGAATCTCCCGACTACTTGTTTGTCGACGGTGGGGGGCAACCGGTTAACAGGAACGCTTTGTCTGCAAACGGATCGGTTTTGCTGCTGCCCCTCGCCAACTCCGAAGACGGTGCCATTGCCGAGCTGCTAGATCTGGAGCAGTCGGGTGATTTCGCGCTGGGAACGAGCATGGTTCTGGCGAGGCTGCCCCACATCGCCGAGGCCTACGACGCTGAAGGAAGACACCTGGCCCGGATCGAGTCCAAGGCGCAGGGAGGCCAGCGCTTCTTCAAGGGCGTTAAGGGTGCGTTTCGCTACCGCCTATTCGCCGAAGCGAATTAGAGTTGGCCCATCATCTTGTGGCACTGGGGAATAACCCGGACATCGCTCAGCCCTTGGGATAGGCGTTCCTGCCAGTCGAGCACCTGGCGGGCCGTAGGCGCCTGCTGTGCCGGATGCTGCGGTGTCATGGGCTGGATGAAGAGGGGTGTTGCGGGATTGTGGTCCCGCACCAGGAGGGCGGCGTGATCCAGATCGCTTTCGGAGGTGTCGGCGCTGACGATGATTTTCGCGAAAAGGGCCCCGGCCATGTCCTGGCAGGCGGCTAGAAACTGCTTGTGCTCGTCCCAGCGGCTTCTGTCCCCAGTGACGCTGGGCAGTTTAATGTCCATGGAGATGTAGTCGAGATGGTCCTTCACCAGCGCGACCGGGTCGGCGAGATCACCGGCCGTTTCCAAATAGGTGCGGAATCCTTCTGCGCGGAGGGCGGGAAGAAAATGGCGGAGAAACTTCACCTGTACCAGCGGCTCTCCACCGGTGAGTGCGACCGAGTGATGGAAGCGGTGGGGGGAGTCGAGCGCCCGCAAGTGGTCGATAAGCTCGTTTGGGCTGGCGGGATTAGATGGTGTATCAAAAAGGTGGTGTCCCGGCTGGCGCTCCAGCCGGTAGTTCGGTGGTCGGTAGCCGAGGGGCTGTCGAGCGGTCACCGATTCGGGGGTGTCGCAGAATCCACAGTTGAGGTGGCACCCGAAGAAGCGCACGAACAGCTGGCGATGCCCTACAAGGAGCGCCTCGCCCTGGACCGAACTGAAGATTTCGACTAGCCAGGCGCTGGGAACTGGGACGGACGAGGTCATCGGAAACTAGACCGGGGGGGTGTAGCGGCAGCCGCAGTCCGGAGTTTCCCAAACTGTTAGGGCGGTGACGGGAAGCCTGCGCTCGGCGAGCTGGTCGAAAAGCCATTTCGCGATGCCCTCAGCGGTGGTAGGCCCGGGCATAACGTCGTTCAGGTAGAGGTGGTCGGGAAGAATGGCCTTCAGTGCGCCTTTGAGGTCGGCGAAATCCATCACCATGCCGATGTCGTCCAACGCTTCCCCTGAGAACTCGGCCTCTACCTTGTAGGTATGGCCGTGAAGATTGCGGCATTTCCCGGGGTGGTTGGGGATGCAGTGGGCGGCGTCAAAGGTCTGTCGGACGATTAGGGTATACATAGTGGCGCGGAGTATATCACGGAATTACCGGAATGCTAGTGTCCTGTCCAGTCTTCCGGGGTTAGCCCAGGTGGACTCCTGTGGGGAGGCGGGACGGTTTGGGTTGAAACTTGCCAGGCTTGACCTCAGAATGACCAATCCTCACGATTTTCAGACTTCCCTCGAGGTTTCATAGTGCTACCGACCGATATTCTTGAGTTTTGGTTTTCCGATGCCCTGCAGTCTCCGGAGCAGCTTGGGAAGCGCTCGCCGAAGTGGTTCGTCGCCGACCGGGATTTCGACAACGACATTGCGGCTAAGTTCTCTGAACTCTGCCACGATGCGCTAACCGGTCGCCTGCGCACATGGGAGAAGGTGCCTCGCGACCGCCTGGCTCTTATCCTGTTGCTCGACCAGTTTCCCCGGAATATCTACCGGGGGCGTAGGGAAGCCTTTGGAGGCGATGCCCGGGCGCTGGCCCTGGCCCAGGCGGGGATCGACCGCAAACAGGACGAGGATCTGCATCCCGTGGAGGCTGCATTTTTTCTTATGCCGCTCCAGCATGCGGAGGATCGGGTGGTTCAGCAGCGGTCCATCTCCGAATTTGCACGCCTGGTGCGCCGGGCCGATGCGATGTGGCAGCCCTGGCTGCAATCCTGCCACGATTTTGCCGTACGCCATGCCGAAATCGTAGCCAAGTTTGGTCGATTCCCTCATCGCAACCGCGTGATGGGCCGCAAGCCTACCCTGCGGGAGAGCGTATGGCTTGAGAATGGCGGTGATCGTTTTGGCCAATAATCCGGTTGATTTCGCTGGGCATTGAGCTACGGTGGCACTTCCCCCATAACAGCAAGGATCCTACCATGGCGATGATGTTTTCCACAGTGGCCGAAATTTTGCAGGTGCTCCGGGACACCACGGTTGCGGGCAACGCACTTTGGAGAATCCTGGCGCTGTTCATATCGATCCTGCTGGGACTGATCGCGGGCCGACTGGGCAAGGTGGTGCTAGAAGGTACGGCTTCGCAGCTCGAACGGCGCAACCGGAGTCTTTCCTCTCTGGCGCTCAGGTGCTGCGCCCGCAGCGCGGTCATGATCGCCTTCGTGATTGGGCTTGGTGTTGGGTTGAAGCTTCTGGAAATGAGTGCGCCGATCCGTGATTTAGCCGAAACCGTTGTTGGCGTTCTTCTCGTTTTTTCCCTGGGTTGGCTGCTGTTCAATCTGGTTGATGTGGTCGAAACCGCAGTCAAGCGAGTAACCGACCGCACTGAAACCAGAATGGACGATATGCTCGTCCCCATGGTGAGGAAGAGTCTACGGGTTACCATCATCATTCTGGTGCTGCTTCAGGTCGCGACCATGCTCAGCGACAAGCCCATCACCTCCATCCTCGCCGCGCTAGGTGTCGGAGGGCTGGCGGTCGCGCTGGCTGCCCAGGACACTATCAAGAATTTTTTTGGTTCACTGGTCATTCTGGCCGACAAGCCTTTTGTTTTGGGCGACCGGGTGACGATCGACAGCCACGATGGAACCATCGAGGAGGTGGGGTTTCGCTCTACCCGCCTGCGTACACTGGAAGGGCACGTGGTGACGATGCCCAACGGGGAATTGGCCAACAAATCCGTGGTCAACATAACCCGTCGCCACTCGCTTCGTCGTATCCTAAATATCACGATCACCTACGACACGCCGCCGGACAAGGTGGACCGAGCTGTGGAGATTGTTAAGGAAATTCTGGATAACCATGAAGGACTCAACCCCGAATTCCCACCCCGGGTCTACTTCAATGCCTTCAACGACGCTTCGCTTAACATTTTTGCGATCTACTGGTATTTCCCTGCCGATTGGTGGCCTTTCAACGCCTTCAACGAGCAAGTGAACCGCCAGGTGCTGCGGCGATTCAATGAGGAGGGGATTGAATTTGCCTTCCCCACCCAGACGCTCTATCTGGCAGGCGACCCTGCGCGGCCGTTAAGCATTGGGAAACTAGGCGGGAGCTGAAGGGGGCGACGGAGCGGCAGGTGGTTTTCCTGAGGGGTAACCTGCGGGGCTCAGCGCCCTGGAGCATCGCCGAAATAGATGTCCAGCTTGATAACAAGTAGGGGAGTAAAGGCCCAATCGCGCTCCCTCGGGAAGTCGGCGCCCGGTTCGATTTCCAGGTAGAGCCAATTGCGATGCAGCCGCTGGCGATAGGGGAATCTCAGATTGTAGGAGTCAACGACCGTGCTCGGCCGGGTGTGGGCATAGATGCCGAACCTCGTTCCGATCGAGCGGTGGTGGCCGGAATGCCGGTAGAGTGAGAACGACTGACCTAAGTCGACCCCCTGGCTTGTTTCTGACCAAACGCCTGCGCTCGACGTCCGGAAAATGTAGGGCTCCCCGAAACGCTTCTTGAATTCGAGCTGGGTCTTCGCGCCGAACCCATCCTCGGCCTCCCAGAAGATCTGCTCGCTGAAGTCCACATGCCAATCGGCCAGGTGGGTGGATACTCGGCCCCGGAGTTTGAGCTTTGGCATTGGGGCCGGATCGAAGTCAAGCCCGGCATCGGCGTCCACGCGGTAGTGCAGCCGATCAAGCAAATGGATTCGGATGCCGGCAGATTCGTTGCCCTCGTTCTCGACGCGCCGTTCGCGTGAACGTGTATCGGTGAAATCCTCCAGAACATCCGATTCCTCGTTCAGATTTCCGACGATGATTTCCAGGCGATCCTCGGTACGGGGCAGGCTGATCTTTCCTGAAAACTTCAGGCCCACGTCGATGCTTCCACCTTCAGTGAATTCGATGGAAGGCGAAAGTCGGATGCGGGTGCGGTTATCGTCGCTTTCAAGGCGACGGTCTCCCATGAATCGGATGAAAGTTTCGCTGGGCAGCTCGCCTTCAGGCGTGAACGTGCGATCAAGATACCGGTCAAGATCATCTGATTTTTGCTGCAAATACTCGGAGATGTTGGCGCGAGACTGGTCGATGGTTCGCATTATGCCATTGGTTTCGGCCGGCAGGGCTGGGGGGGGCGCGCTTGCCGCTTTGGGGATGGACTGCCCGTTGGCGGCTTCAAGCAGGCACAATCCGGCGGCTATACGAAGGAACAATTGCATGCTGGCCTTGGGCATGTTCGAGAAGGTGCGCCTACTCATGATTCCCGGTGGAATGCAAAGAATCGAACACAGGGGCGAGGCGAAGCCTGCGCTGGTAGCGACCCAAACCCTCGCGAATCATTCTGATATCATCGTCGGAATAGGCATGGTTCGGGTCGCAAGCGACAAACAGCAGCCACTCGCCATTGAGATCGGCTTTTCTGAACGCTGCGATCCTCCTGTCTTTAGCGCGCTGATGCTCGATGAAGGCCTCGAACTTGTCCGGGTTGCGGAAGAAGACGCCGTTCAGAATAAGCCGTACATCCTTGTCGACGCCATACAACGCGGCGAAGCTGGCCAGTCCACCGCGCTTCGATATAGCGTAGGTTTCGGTGGTATTGGCGATATACCCGGGGTTGGTACCGTTCATGTCGAGTTCATCCATCAGAGGGGTCGACTTTAGTAGCGTATAGGCGGAGGGGATCTCGCGGCCTCGCAGGCTGTATTGGATTGGAATCTCGACTGGAAAAATCGTTGGCGGCCGGGTTCCAAGCCCAAAGCCCACGGCTATCCCGGTTCCCAGCAGGGCGAGCGGCTTCCAGATCGCATGAAATACTTGTCTGCGGGGTATGGTGTTCATCGCTAGATCAGTCTACAGCGCAACGCTCCGCTGGTCAGTTGTTTTTTGCCTTTCCAATGCTTGATCCCCCGTCGGGTTTGTTCTACAAGCGCCTATGCCCACAACCTTTCCAGCCCAATGGACCAACCTCCGGGTCGCTTTGGCCCACGACTGGCTGACGGGCATGCGTGGAGGAGAGCGGGTCCTCGAGCTGTTGGCCCGGGGTTTTCCCCGAGCCCGGATCCACACCCTGCTGCACCGCGAAGGATCGGTTTCCCCGGGGATCGAGGGGCATCCTATCGAGCGGTCTTTCCTCCATCGCATCCCCGGCATCGCCCAGCGCTACCGCTACTTTCTTCCGCTTTTCCCACTGGCCGCCCGCAGCCTGCGCCCGGAAGGCTGCGACCTGCTCATCAGCACCAGCCACTGCGTGGCGAAAGCTGTGCGCCCACCGAGCGGAGCCCGTCATCTCTGCTACTGCTTCACCCCGATGCGCTACGCCTGGACGTTCTACGACGAATATTTCGGCTCCAATCCTCTGAAGGCCGCCCTGTTGAAACCAACCTTGGCGGCGCTCCGTAGTTGGGATCGGCGGGTTTCGGACCGGGTGAACCAATTTGTCGCGATAAGCGAGCATGTGCGTGAACGTATCCGAGCCTGCTACGGGAGAGACGCCCTGGTGGTCTATCCCCCGGTGGACACCGAACGCTGTACCCCTGGCGGGGGTGGGGGAGGCGATTTCGATTTGGTGGTTTCGGCGCTCGTTCCCTACAAGCGCATCGATTTGGCGGTAGATGCCTACAACCGTCTTGGAACTCCGTTGAAAATCGTCGGCACCGGAACCGAGTTCAACTGGCTTCGCCAGCGTGCCAAGTCCAACATAGAATTTCTGGGGTGGAAATCTGACGAGGATATCGTGGGCCTCTACCGCAACTGCCGTTGCCTCGTTTTCCCAGGGGAGGAAGATTTCGGTATCGTTCCCGTCGAGGTGCAGGCATGCGCCCGCCCGGTGGTCGCCTTTGGACGGGGAGGAGCCCGGGAGACGGTGGTCGAGGGTGTCTCGGGGGTGTTTTTTGACGAGCAACGTGTCGAGTCACTCTGCGCAGCGATCGAGGAGTGCGCGGGCCGGAAGTGGGATGCCTCGCGTATTCGCGCCAATGCCGAGCGCTTTAGCGAGCAGCAATTCATTGACGGGTTGGCGGCGGCAATCGCGTCGTAAGGTTCGTGCGCCGGGCGAACTCGCGCCCCGAGCCGGACTTGGGGTTGTCCTCGCTGGCCAGGATGTGGACGTAGTGGTGTTCGGAGGCTGGCATGCCAGGCCGTAGCCTCGCAGCGCTCGCGCCAGCGTCCGCCTCCGCATCCCTCGCGGAGCTCGGGAAGGCTACGGCGGGACAGCCTCCGCTCTCCGCTGCGCTGCGAGCCTGGGCACGGGGGTCAGAAGTGGCGCCGGGCGAACTCGCGCCCCGAGCCGGACTTGGGGTTGTCCTCGCTGGCCAGG
>CBFGVE010000013.1:0-15711 GCA_965651915.1 uncultured bacterium | reverse complement strand
GGCAGGCGATGCCACTCGCCAGGAAGAACCCGATCGCTCCCCCCCGGCCGCCGGGGTTATTGGCGTTGGAGTAGAGGGGCTGCTGGATCGGCGAGGGGATGGCTGCGCTCCGGACCTCCCCCGCCCATTATTTTTTTGGCGGCGGGTCCGGGGAGGGGGTGTCGGGGCGGGGCACAAAAAAAGCCGCCCGGCGCGGGGGCCGGGCGGCTCGATGGGCTCATCGCCGGGTAGCGGATTAGTAGCGCTTGGCCATTTCTTCCAGGGTGATGCACTTGATCTTGTCGGCCCAGCCAGCCTGGCCGAAGGCGGTCATGCGGTCGATGCAGACCTTCTTCATCGCTTCGCGGGCGGGCTTGAGGTAGTCGCGCGGGTCGAACTTCTCGGGGGCGGTGGCGAAGACCTTGCGGATCGCGCCGGTGATGGCGAGGCGGTTGTCGGTATCGACGTTGATCTTGCGCACGCCGTGCTTGATGCCGAGCTGGATCTCCTCGACCGGCACGCCCCAGGTGGGCTTGAGCTGGCCGCCGTACTGGTTGATGATGTCCTGGAGGTACTGCTCGACCGAGGACGAGCCGTGCATGACGATGTGGGTGTTGGGCAGCTTCTCGTGGATTTTCTTGATGGTATCCATGGCGAGCACCGCGCCGTCGGGCTTGCGGGTGAACTTGTAGGCGCCGTGGCTGGTGCCGATGGCGACCGCGAGGGCGTCCACCTTGGTGGCGGCGACGAACTGGACCGCCTCGTCGGGATCGGTCACGAGCTGGGAGTGGTCGAGCTTGCCCTCGAAGCCGTGGCCGTCCTCCTTCTCGCCCATGCCGGTCTCGAGGGAGCCGAGCACGCCGAGTTCGCCCTCGACCGAGACGCCCATTTTGTGGGCCAGATCGACCACCGAGCGGGTCACACCCACGTTGTAGTCGTAGTCGCCGGGGGTCTTGCCGTCCTCCTTGAGCGAGCCGTCCATCATCACCGAGGTGAAGCCGTTCTCGATCGCGCTCTTGCAGGTGGCCACGCTGTTGCCGTGGTCGAGGTGCATGGCCACGGGAATGTTCGGGTACAGCTCGGCGGCGGCGAGCATGAGGTGGCGCAGGTAGTTGTCCTGGGAGTAGCTGCGGGCGCCGCGGGAGGCCTGGATGATCGTGGGGGAGTTGGTCTCCTTGGCGGCCTCCATGATCGCCTGGATCTGCTCCATGTTGTTGACGTTGAAGGCGGCCAGGCCGTAGTCGTTCTCGGCGGCGTGGTCGAGCAGGATGCGCATGGGTACGAGAGGCATGGTCTATCTCCTATGGTTCTTGGTGTAGCAGCAAAGCAAAAGCCGGCTGGAATAAAACGGTCGCATCCTAGGTCCACCTGCGGCGGGGGCCAATCGGGCAAACCCCTATTGACGCCTAGGTGCAACAAGTAGCCCGCATGTATAGCGGAAGGAACGGATAGGGTCACGCCCCTTTTTTGGGCGTCCCATCTTCGTCGCGATCATTGTCCCGATCTTCGTCCCTCTCCGATCCATCACGTTCAACACGACCTCCTCGGACGATAAGCGTATTTCGCTCCACCGGTCCTCCGGCTTGCCCGGGGGACCGGAATGATTCTGACGACGGAATGCGCCCCTCCAAAATAAACCTATCGGGCGGGGCGGTCCTCCAGAAACACCTGCGCTTCGCGGACATTCGCTACAGCCACCCCCGCCCGGGTGTTTTTTGGGGATCTGAGCCGCGATCAGAATCGTCGTGCCCTCCGAGCAAGCACGAAGGGCGTGAGGAGTATCAACCCTCGACCTCATCAGAGAATTGATGAAAATCGACGACGATCGGGACGAAGATTGGATGCGACGGGAAACGGCCTCTTCGTTGTTGAAAGGGAAGATCAACGTGTAAGAGGTGTAAGAGTAAGGCGCTTTCCAAACACCTACCCGCCCCGCTACTAATCTAGCGCACAACCGGCTGATCGAGGTCGCCGGAGGGGGCCGCCTCGTCGCCGGGCTGGAATTCGGGGGTGGACTCCGGAAGGGGAGCTGGCTCGGGCTCGGGAACCGGCATGGGCTCGGGCTGCTCGGTCGGGGCGGCATCCAGCGCCTCCACCAGAGGAGATTGCAGGGGGTCGGACTGCGGCGAGCTGAAGTGGAGGCGCGGGGTCACCCGGGGACGGGCGGAGTCTCCCGGCTCCCCGGCCGGGACAGCGGAGGCGGGCGACGGCTTTTTCTTGCGGCCAAAGAAGGAGGACTTGGGCTCGCTGGCGAGTTCGCTGTCGGACCAGCCCCGCTGGAAGGTGACCTTGTCGGTGTGGGTGGACTCGAACAGCCGGGCCGTCTCGGCGCGCGCCTCTCGGGAATCCATGAGCACGTAGGGGGTGAGGAGCACGAGCAGCTCGGTGCGTACGCTGTTGCGCACATCGGAGCGGAAAAGTGCGCCGAGCAGGGGAATGTCGCCGAGAATGGGAATCTTGGTGCGGCCCACGCTCTTGTCGGTACTGACGAGGCCGCCGAGCACGATGGTCTGGCGGCTGTCCACCGCGACCGAGGCGGAGAACTCGCGCTTGGTGATGATGGGCACCTCGTTTCCGTCGATGAGCACGGTGCCGGCAATGCCGTCCGCCGTCTGCTTGATGTCCATCACCACCAGCCGGGCGGGGTTGATGCGCGGGGTGACGGTGAGGTTGATGCCGATGTTGCGGTACTCGTAGGAGGAGCGGATGGTGCCGGCGTCGGTGGTGCTGCTAGTGGTGACGACCGGGCGTTCCTCGCCGACGCTGATCGAGGCCTCGGTGTTGTCGGTGGTGAGGACGACGGGGGTGGAGAGGATGCGGGCGTCGGAGGAGGAGGCGGCGGCCTGGAGAATGGCGTCGAGGTTGAGGTCGTAGAAGGTGGAGTAGTAGCTCAGGGCGCCGCTGAGCGGGGTGTCGCGGGTGACGTTGGCGCCGTCGATGAAGGGGGTGCTCGCGCCGAGCACGCGCTGGCCGCCACCGAAGCCGATGACGGGCTGGCGGTTGATCACGGTGTTGCCAGGGCCGAGGCGTTCCTCGTTGTAGGCGGTGTAGGAGCGCTGGAGCCAGTCGATGCCGTAGCTGAGGTTGTTGGAGAGGCGGACTTCGAGGATGACCACCTCGATGAGCACCTGGCCGAGCATGACGTCGAGCTGGTCGATCAACGCGAGCAGGGTGGAGATGTCGGCCCGGCTGCCCATGAGGAGAACGGAGTTGGTGCGCTTGTCGGCAAGGATCTTGGTGTCGGGGGAGACGCGGCCTAGGCGGTCGAGCGCCGCATCGACTGCGGTAGCGGCCTCGGGATTCGCTCCGCGCACGAACTCGCGCAGCGCCTGGCTGCGGGCGGCGGCTCCTCCCGCCGGGGCGTCGGCCTGGCCACCGGCTGCGGCAGCGCCGGCACCGCCAGCCTCTTCCCGCTTGGCTGCTCCGATAAACTCGTTGAGGATGCTCGCCGTCTCCTCGGCATCGGCGTACTCCATCGCCCGGACCCAGGTGCCGAAGGTGGGATCGACCGGGCGGTCGAGCACGGCGATGATCTGGTCGAAGAAGGCGAAGTTCTCGGGGCGGGAGAGAATGAAGAGGACCCCGGTGCGATCGTCGGCGACGATCTTGACCTTGCCCTGCACGATGCCGCGCTCGGCCAGCTCGGCGGCGGTGAGGTCGTTCGCGGCCGCGGCGGTAGCGGCGGGCGCGATCCCCAGCTCGGTGGCCTGGCCGGGACGGGCCGGGCGGATGACGCCCGCCGGGGTGGCGGGCTGGGCGGCCGGCTGGGCCGCGCGGGCGCCCCGCTGCTGCTGGCCCTGCTGCGCCTGGGTGTCCTGGATCAGCTCGTTGAGCTTGGCGGCGATCTCCGAGGGCTTGGCGTGCTTGATCTCGCGGACGAAGATGTCCTCGCGCACCGCGACCGGGCGGTCGATGTAGTCGAGCACCTCCAGCATGCGCTTGAGGTTCTGGGCGGTATCGGTAATGAGCAGGCTGTTGGTGCGCTCGAACGGAATGAGCTTGGCGAAGGGCGACTTTATCTGGTCTAGCACGGTCTGGACCTCGGTGTACTCCATGTACTTGAGGTCCACCACCTGGCTCACCAGCTCGTCGCTCTCGGGAAAGGATTCGGCGCGGGGGGAAGTGCCGATGGCCGCGCCGGTGTTGCGCACGGAGGCAATCTGCACGGCGCGAAGGAACTTGTCGCCCATGGGAACGAGGGCGACGTTGTTCATGGCCAGCGCGCTTTCAATGGCGATGAGCGCGTCGCGCACCTCGAGCCGGCCCCGGCTCTGCAGGGTGATGTTCGCGTTGAGGGCGGGGCTCTTGATGATGGTGCGGGCGGTGTGCTCGCCGTAGAAGTCGAGGACCATATCGAGCGGGGCGTTGCTGAACTTGAGCTGGAGCAGTGTGCGGGTGCCGTCGGGCGCGACCTCCTGGAAAGGCTCCACGATCTGGGCGCGGGCGGCGGGCGCAAGGCCAAGGGCCAACGCGAAGGCGAGGAGGCCCAGCCGCCGGCGGGAATGTCGGAGTATGCTCATCATGGATTTCTCGGCTGATTGGATGCGGTAGCGGAGCCCTCGCTCCGGCTGTAGGCGTAGTCCACCTTGATCATCCCCCGGAGTGCGCTGGACTCGCCGCGCACAGGCGTAATGCTCAACTGCTGGACGTCGACGATAGCACCTTGCTCCTGCAAGGCATAGAGAAAACGGACCATGCTGTCGAGGCTCCCCTCCCAGCTACAGGTGATGGACAGCTCGTAGAGACGGCCCACCCTCTTCTCCTCGTCGGGGGTCTGGCTGAGCAGCACGAGCTGGTGCTGCGCCGCCGTGCCCTGGAGCTTGCGGAGGAGCTGGGCGGTGACGTCCTCGCCCGCCGGAAAAGTCTGGAGCCCCTGGCGAAGCGCCTCGAAGCGGACCTTTACGGCGTCCTCCTGGGCGATCAGGCGGTCGGCGATCTTGAGACGGTCCTCCATGCGGCGCTCCTCCTCGGCGCCGCTGCGCCAGGCCCGGAACCAGGGGTCGCCCAGCCAGATGCTGCCGCCGACGAGCACCACGGCGGCGGTGACCATCGCCATTATGGATTCGCGGCGAGACAGCTTCATTTGGCCTCCACGCGGGCGAGGTTGGCGTTGATGCGGTATTCAGAGACCCGGCGGTTCTGCACCATGCGGGAGCCGATGGTCTCGAGCTTGGCCTCGGCGAAGAGGCCGGATCGGGACAGTGCATCCACGTATTCGGTGACCAAGGTGCTCTGCACCGCCTGGCCGCGCAGGTTGACGCCTTCGCCCTTGCGGTACACGAAGGAACTCAGATCGACTCCGCTGGGCAGGGCGACCGTGACCTCGCGCAGGCATTCGAGGACCGACTCGCTCCGGTCGCTCCGGCGTTCCAGCTCCCCGACCCGGGCCTTAAGCAGGCTGATCTCGGCGGCGCGGGTTTCCTGGGCGATCACGCGGGCCTGCAGGTCGCCCATGCCTCCCTGCGCCTGACGCGCGCCGAAGTAGAGCAGGCCCATGCCCAGCAGCCACACGCCCAGCACAACCGCCCCGCCGATCGCCAGCTTACGGCGCATCGCGGCGCTCATGCGCAGTGCCGACCACTCGGCGGGGGCAAGATTGAGGCGGCCAGCCTCCTGCGCCTGCCAGGCCAGTAGCTCGCTGAGCGGCGGGTGGCTGTCCCGCGGGCGAAGCTCCACCGGCGCGCCGCAGCGTCCCTGAAGCTCGGCCAGCGCCTCGGACGACAGCGCGTCGCCGGACCAGACCTCCATGCGCTCCAGCGGCTTGGCACCCCATTCCGATTCGAGGGCGGCCAGGCTGTAGGCCAGCTCCTCGGCAAGCTCCTGGATGAAATGGGGATCGTCGGTCGCGCCATCGGGAAGGGAGCGGAAAAAAAGGGGACGCGAACCGTCGAACACGACGAGGTCGGCGGCGTCGGCAGTAAGCAGCAGGGCGGCGTGCCGGCCCGTGGCCCCAGCCTGGCGCGCCTCGGCGGAGAGAATTCGGCTCAGGCCCAGCACATCGACATCGACCCGGTCGATCACCAGCCCCGCTTCGAGCAACGGAGCGGCTGCCGCGTCGAGCGCCTCACGCTGCACGGCCGCGACTAGAACAAGGGACCGGTCCTCCCCCCGCTCCAGCACCTCGTGGGCGATTTCCATCTGCTCGGTGGGAAAGGGGCAGAACTTGTCTGCCTGCAGCTCGACCATGGGCCCCAGCTCTTCCTCGGACCCGGTGGGGAGTTCGAGGACGCGGA
Organism: uncultured bacterium; assembly: GCA_965651915.1. Taxonomy (GTDB): domain Bacteria; phylum Verrucomicrobiota; class Kiritimatiellia; order CBFGVE01; family CBFGVE01; genus CBFGVE01. The sequence goes on along the minus strand of CBFGVE010000013.1, from coordinate 9,499 downwards.
GCAGCACCCGCTCGGCAGGAAGGGCCACGGCCACCCGCGACGGCAGCGAACCCATCGCGGCTCGGAGGTCCGCCAGCGCGGCTCCGGCGTCGCCGCCTTCGGGCAGATCGGCGGCCTCCTCGGCGCCAACCCGCTCGAAGCGGTTCTTGCGGCGGCGCAGCAGAGTCCAGCGCGCACATCCGCGCTCCAGAACGATGCCGGCAATCTGACTGGTTTCCTTGGCCATATGAAAAACGCCCTAGGGCAGAAGCTCCTCGCTCCACGACATGATTTGTAGTTTTTTCTGCTCCAGGCGCACGATGGCGGTGACGGCGGCGCGGACGGCGGCGCCTGCGCCATAAGAGCCCACGGACTCCACCCGGTGGAAGCGGATCTCCTGGAGGGTAAAGCGCTCGCTATAATCGGCGCTGAGGCTCGCAATGTCTAGCAGCTCTTGCAAATCCTCGAAAAGTCGGTCGTCCTCGGTTCCCTCGAGGCCGTCGGGGCCGCTGCGGTGCTGCACGACCGCCTCGGCCTGCCAGTCGACCATCCCGGCGGTTAGCAAGGTTTCGTAGCTCGCCGAATTGGGGTTGAGCCTCCCGTCGCTCCAGGTGGTGAGGTGGCGGGCAATGCCCAGCATGGGCGTATCGGTATCGGCTCCCGGAGGGGTGCCGAACATGACCTCGTCGTCGAAGCCCTTGATGAGTAGCAGTTCCTCGACCACATCCACCGGGGCGTTCTTCACCTCGTAGCCGCGCTCTTCGTAGAAGGGGTCGTCGCTCTCGGCCCCGTTGAGACGGTGCAGGTCGTTCTCGTCCACCCAGTCCATGAAGCAGTCGATCAGTTCGGGCCAGCGTTCTTCGGGCACGCCGGTAGATTCCAGCAGCACCTTCCACTGCTCCTCGGTGAGCTTGTTGACATTCCAGCGGGATTCCGCCGGATAGATCGCGAGGTCGAGCTTCCCGCCTGCGACCTGGCGGGTCCAGTAGACCCTTGCCCCCTTCTGCAGCCGCTCGCGGGCCTCGTGCAGGTCGGCGTCGAGTCCTTCGCCCTCGGGCTCCTCGGTCATCGCCGCCGGATCGCTCTCGGCAATGATCACCCGGGCGAAATCGATGCCGCCGCGGGCCAGGTACTGGGCCTTCACCCGCTTGCGGTAGTAGGAGGCGATCTCGGCCTCGATCTGCATGTTGAAGGCAAAGCTGCCGATCAGCATGGAAAGCAGGAGGATGACCCAGAGGGCCACGATCAGCGCCGATCCCCGGCGGGTCGCCGTGCGCATCACCGCCGCCCTCCCGCCGACTGCACCTGGTCGGGCACGGCATTGGTGAGCGGCGGCCCCACCGGAATGGGCACCACCCGGCTGATCGTCACCGGGGGTCCGTATTCTTCAACCGGGTCCATATAGAGGGTGATATGCACGATGCTGGGAACGGCGTTGGTGTCTTCCCACTCGTCGCCCCAGGCCTCCTCCTCGGGTACAAACACCCGGCAGTCGAAGCCCTTGACCTTGGAGGAAAGAAACCAGGGGTCGGGCAGCTCCTCCTCCTCGTCGACGAGGTGGGCGAAGGCGCGGACAGCGAACGCGGCATCGCCATCGGGATTGTCCTCGATGGAAACCTGGATGCGGCGCAGCCCCCGGGCGTAGGGCGAGTTCGTGGGGATCAGAGCGGGGCTGGCGCTGACCCAGCTCGCGATATCGCCAGCATAGCGGCCGGCCGACTTGTCCTCGAGCCGGAACCCGTACTTGTCCTTGCGGGTATCGAAGTAGGCTGCGGAGCGGAGCGATTCGGCGAGCTGCTCCATGATGTAGTCGCCGTGGTGGATCCCTTCGAGCATCGTGTCGCCGCGCTGCCACGCGGTCATCGTGGTGGTGAAGGTGCCCCAGATCACGGTGAAGGCCGTGACCAGGATCACCAGCGCGACCAGCACCTCCAGCAGGGTGAAGCCCCGCCTCGTACGATGCGGCGGGCGCTTCAAAACGATCCCTCCCGCTCGGGGTCGTACACGAAGGTAACCACTTCCTCGTAGCGGTCGCGCCCACGCTCCGACCAGTAGATTCGGGTACTGACTTCGAAGAGGCGGACCTCCGAGTTCGGGTCGGCCAGCGCCACGGTCCGCTCCCAGCGGTAGCGGGCGAAGGGGTCGGAGAAGGCTCCGCCCTCGGTCCCCTCCTCCAGCTCCTTCTCGAGCACGGGGTGCTCAACCTCCACGCGGGCGAGCAGGTTGCGGGCGTCCTCGTAGACCCGCACGGAGTGGATGACCGCCAGGCAGCGCGAGGCCGAGGCGACCAGCACGGTCAGGCCAATGCCCAGAATCGCCACGGCGAGGATGACCTCGACGAGGGTGAAGCCGCAGCGGGCGGCGGTTAGCGGAGGCCGGCGCATGTCAGGGTTCCTCCACCCGGGCGGATCCGGATAGCGCGTCGAGCACGACGGCGAGGCGCCGCCCCTTGTCGTCGGCCAGGATGAGACGGGCCGCCTCGCCCATCCCGCTGGGCTGGTAGGAAATTCGCCAAACATCGCCGGCGTTGGGGCTGCGGCCCTCCATCTCGACGCGCTCGATGACCACGTCCTTTTCGAGAGAGCGGGAGAGCGTCGCCACGGTGCGCGGGGCCCCGGAGGCCAGGTCGGCCGCGATCGACTCGGTCATGCCCGCCGCGAAGTCCTCGGCCCCGCCGGGCGGCGGCAGCCGTTCCTGCGACTGCACCTCCAGGCGGCCCGCCCCCTGCTGGAAAATCAGCACCACCGGCTGTTGGCGCAGCACCGCCTGACCGCGGGCGTAGCGATGGGCCATCACCACCGAACGAGCCGAGGTCCGGATCCGGGCCGACTGGTATCCGCGGACGAAAGAGGGTACCGCCAAGGCCGCCATCAACCCGGCGATCACCACCACCACCAGCAGCTCGAGCATGGTGAAGGCGGCGGCGCGGCGACGCCAGAGGCGCTGCCGGATCCTGCTTTCGAGTTCGGCCAAGAAGACCTCAGGAGGGGTTCCCGGCGCCGGCCGCCGGGGCGAAGTTGCCAATGTCGTCGGCGCTTTCCACGCCGTCGGGGCCGAGCGATTTCAGGTCGTAGCTATGCGGATTGCGTTGGCCCGGCCGGGTGTAGAGGTAGTCCTTGCCCCAGGGATCCTTGGGCATCCCCTTTTCGAGGTAGGGCCCGTTCCACTGCTGGTTTCCGGGGTTGGAGAGGAGGCCTTGGAGGGTGGGAGGAAACTCGCCCACGTCCAGCTCGTAGAGCTTGAGAGCAGTGCCGAGACGCTCGACATCGCTGGCGGCGGCGGTAATGCGGGTCTGCTGGATGCGCCCGCTGAGCCGGGGCGCGGCGAGGGCGGCAAGGATGCCGATGATCACCACGACCATCAGAATCTCGATCAGAGTGAAGCCCGCACGGCGATGCCGGCGCTGTTTGAATGCTTTCATTAGGACACTTCCCGGGTTCGAGTGGATTCGGCAATTTGTCGATAGTGGGTTGAGATACCCCAAATCGGCCTTTTGTTCAATCAGAACCGCTAGGACGCGCCTCGCCCCACCGGCATCCTCCCGGAGGCTGCCCCGCAGATCGACGGATGACCGTGGGCTTGACCGGGTCCCTGCCGAGGTATAGTGTCCTTCCCTATGGAGTGGCGGTCCCTGCGCCGTTCACGAACCGAGGAGCCCGATGATGATGCGCGTTGCCCTACTGCCCCTTTTTCTGGCTCTTTTCCTGGCTTCCGGTATCCCGGCACCAGCCAATCTCTGGGACGATGTTGCCGCCTCCCTGCGCCAAGGCGACCACCGCCAGGCCATCACCCTTCTCGAATCGGCCGCCCAGGACTCCCCCGGCAGTGCCGACATTCACCGCATACTGGGCGTTTGCCGCATGGAGGCCGGGGACTACGCGGGCGCCGAGGCCAGCCTCCTCGAAGCCATCCGGCTCCAGCCAAGCTCCTCTGCCGCCCGCTTATCGCTGGCCCGGGTCCTGGCGCTGCGGGGCGCGATCGACGAGGCCGCCGAACGCCTGCGCGAGGTTCTCGCCCTCGCCCCCGAGTCCAGCTACGCCGCCAAGGCCCGGGACATCCTTCCCGGCCTGGAGCAGCTTAAAGAAACCCTCCTGGTGCAGGAAGTCCCCCGCCGCTGGGACCTCTACCTCCGCATAGCCGGGGAGTACGACGACAACGTCCCCGCCCGGTCGCGCCACAACCCCGCGTCCGATACGGATTCGGCCCGCGCCGTCGCCTCGGCCCGCGCCGCCTACCGCCTCGCCGACCAGCGCATCCACCCCCGGCTCCCCACCCTCGAGGGCGGCTACTCCATCTACCGGAGCTGGCACGACGATTCCGCCTTCCGCAGCTACGACGTCACCAGCCAGAGCGCCTCGGTCGAGCTTTCACGCTATGGCGAACTGCTGGGCCGCTGGGTGAAGCTCAGCGTTGCCGGGGTCTACACCCACACCGAGCTGGGCGGTGAAGCGTTCAGCGAAAGCGCGGGCGTGGACTCCGCTCTCACCCTCCAGCCCGCTCCCGCCTTGCTGGCGGTGGCCGCCCACTCGGCCCACTGGAAGGAGTTCGAGGACGACACCGAGTTCCCCGGCTTCTTCTCGCGCGACGGCCTCGAGCAGGAGGCCCGCCTGGAGGCCTACGCCTACCTGCTGAAGAACCGCCTCATCCTCGGCCTCGCCTACGCCTACCTGTGGAACGATGTGGATGGCTCGCAGTTCGAACTCGACCGGCACAGCGTCCGGGCCTCCGCCACCGCCGCCCTGCCCGCAAAACTTCGGCTCTACGCCAGCGCGACCTACGCGACCGAGGACTACGACCGCTTCACCCCCGACCCCCGCCGCGAGGACGACCGCCTCACCGCCTACGCCTCCCTTTCCCGCCCGCTGTGGAACCCGGATTGGCGGGCGGAGCTGAACGCGACCTATTCCACCAGCGACTCCAGCCAGGAGTTCGCCGAATACGAACGGGCGGTCTACGGACTCGCCCTGAGCTGGAGCCCCTAACCGAGAACCCCGCATGAAAACATTCCCCTCCCTGCTGGCCTTCGCAGGCCTGCTCCTGTTCGCCTGCCCGCCCACCCCGGCTTCCGAGGCGACCGCGAAGGCCGAGGAAGCCCTGGATGCCCGCCTCGGCCTCGCCGATAAACCGTTCCAGATCAACCTCGCCGCGCTGCGCACCCGAGCCGACCTCCGCAGCAAGGCCCAGGTCCGCACGGGCCTTCCGAGCTACGACCAGCAGGTCGAGTCGGCCCAGGCTTCACCCGCAGCACTCATCGCAGCGCTGACCGCTTCGCCCGAAGCCCCGCAGGCGACCCGTCGGCCCTCCGCCTCCGCGCCCCAGCCCCCGCCCAGCCAGCAACAGCAGCAGGGCGGCAACTGCAACTTCAACGTGTTCCCTCCCGTCTGCAACTAGGAGCCCCCATGAACTTATTCCTCACCTCTCTGGCGGCCGGTGCCCTGCTGCTGGCTGGACTCTCCCCGAGCGCCGAGGCCGATTCCCAGAAGGCCCCGCCCATGAGCCACCTGCCCCTCCAGACCAAACCCCTTGCGCCGAAGGAAGGTGCGGAGGACCAGAAGCCCCCCTCCATGACCCACTACCAGCCCGGCGTCACCCTACCCAGCAAGCTGCCCGCCCAAACCCCGCTCCCCCAGGTCGAACCCGGCCAAATTCCAACCGGCTCGGGACAACCCACCGCCCCCGACGCCGCCCAGCCACCCTCCGGACCCGACACCCCGGGAATTCAAACCCCCGACCACCTCATACCCGGTTCGCCTGGTGCGCCGGGCCTCCCGGGCGACGCCGCCCGCCACCAGCGGGTCGTCAACGACCTCTTCGGCGATGCCGGTGGACTGCGCGACCTGCCGGGCATGGACGGCGCCGCCGTGGATCCCCAGGGCCAGCTTGGAGGAAGAGAGGACCGCCTGTCCGAGCAGTTCGGCGACGCGGGCGGAGGGCTCGACGAGGTCAGCTTCATGCCCGACGCCACCACGCCCGGCGAGTCGCCCCAGAATAGCCGGGGCGGGCCCGGGAAGGCACCCCTAGGCCCCTCCTCTCCCCGCGGCGCCATGGAAGGCGCCGACCAGCAGCGGGGGCGGCGCGGCGGACGAGCCACCGCGCCTGACGGCAGCGAGATGCTCATGTCCGACTTCCGGGGGGTGCGGAGCAGCCCCTACCGCCAGGGCGTAATCCCCGGGTCCGACCGCTCCCTGCGACTAGAGAGCCGCGATGGCAGCACCACCCAGGTCAACCACTTCAGCGGATCCTCCCAGATCGGCTACGACCGCAAGCACACGGGCGCCGATGGCACGGTCCACCTCACCCGCAACCGCGGGCAGGAGACCATCGATGTCGTCATCCAGCCCGACGGAAGTGCCACCAAATTCCGGAATGGCGAAGAAGTTCGGCCCGAGACCGATCCCGGCAAAGGCGGCATCGCCTCCACCCAGGACCCCTACGAAGGCGGCGACCCCGCCCTCGCCCTCTGGCACTACGAGAATCTCTACCATGGCCCCAAGGGTACCGGCATCCAGGATCCCAACCGGGGACCTCCGGCGGGCGGGGAGGACGGCGCGGCCGGCGCACCGCCCGGCACCGACTTCGATCTCGGCGACGATGTGGTCGTGAATCCTGACCCCACCCATCCCGCAGGCGCGACGGGCGGGCGCCTGCCCAGCGCGCGCGAACAGCGGGAGGGGATCGAACAGGACCACACACCGGGCGCACACCCCGGAGGCGGGGGCAGCCGCTAGCGCCATGGATCGAATCCCGGATACCCCCACGCCCATTGGCTTGCTCGTGGGATTCCTGGCGCTCTTTCCCGCCGCCTTCTCCGGGCTGGCGTTCTATGGGGCGTATCACGCCTTCGGTCCCGCCACGGACAACCCGGAGCTGGGGCGGGAACTGCTCAAATGGGGGCTCTACGCGGCCCTGCCCGCCCTGGCGGGACTCGGCTACAGCCTCTACCGCCTGGCGACTACCGGGCGGCGAAGGCAACACCGCATCGGCCAGACGCTGCACACCTGACTGCTGGACGCCTCCCGGCAGGAAGCGCCTGCCGGAGGCAGCTAGCCAAGCCCGCTGGTGAGGTCGAAGACCGCGAGCAGCATGCTGATCGCCACGAAACCCACCATGCCGGCGATGAGCAGGATCAGCACCGGCTCCAGCACATTGGTGAGGACGGTCACGCTGCGGTCCAGCTCGTTATCGTAGCGGCGTGCGATGTGCTTGAGCGCCCCCGCCATATCGCCCGACTGCTCACCCACCGCCAGCATGTCGGTCAGCATGCGCGGAAACACCTCACCCGCCGCGAGGGGGCCGGAAATACTGGAGCCGTCGGTCACCCGCTGACGGGCCTCGCGGATCTCCCGGGAAATAACCACATTGCCCGCCGTGCTTTCCACGATGCTCAGGGCCTGCAGAACCGGAACGCCGCTGTTCAGCAGGGCGCCGAGGGTGCGCGCGAAGTGGGCGTAGGCGTTGGCCGCGACAATCCCCTTCAGCACCGGGAGCTTGAGCAGCATGCGGTCGCGCCACATCTGGCCCGCCTCGGTACGCAGCGCCCGCTTGGCCGCCACCACCCCGGCGACCAGGCCGGCTGCGATGAAGATTCCATACTTCACCAGGCCCTGGCTGAACCCGATGAGAATCCGCGTGGGAAGCGGCAGGGTGCTGCCCAGGGTGGCGAACATCTCGGAGAACTTGGGGATCACATAGATCATGGAGAACACGACGGTGACCAGGCCAAAGATGAGCACGATGGAGGGATAGGTCAGCGCCATCAGCACCTTCTCGCGCGCCTCCTGGACCCGCTCGCCGTGCTGGTTGATGCGCTCCAGCGCCTCGGAAAGCTCGCCGGCCGCCTCCCCCGCCCGCACCAGGCTCACATAGAGGGAGGAGAACGACTCGGGAAAACGGGAGAGCGCATCGGACAGGCTGCTGCCGCGGATGATCTCGTCGCGCAGGCTTTCGACGATGACATCCTGGGGGCCGCCGGACTTGCGCTGCGAGAGGGTGTTCAGCGCGTTGCCGAGCGTCATGCCTGAGGTCAGCAGGTCGCTCAGCTCGCGGGAGAGAAAAAGCACCTCGCGACTCTTCATGCGCGGGCGCCGGGGGCCGAAGCCGGGAAAGGTGAAGGGGCGGCCGGGCTTCTCCGTCGTCGCCCTCCTCGCCGTCGGGGTGGCAGCGCGTTTAGCCGGCTTGGCGTGGGGGGCAGGCCGGGCGGTTTTCGCGAAACGCGGAGGCTTGGCGGCTGCCGCCGGTTTGACCTCGCCCACCGTGATCGGCGTATGCCCCTGCCGCTCGATCTGGAGCATGGCGGAACGCCGGTCGGGGGCATCGACCGAGCCGTCGACCCGCTCGCCGGCCCGGTTCCTTGCGGTATAGTTGAATTGCGGCATGAGATGGATGGGAAAGCGTACGTACGTGGAGGGACCACTATACGCCAACCGGCATCATCCATGCAACCACGGGTAGCATCAGGGAACGGTGGTACTGACCCGGGTCAGGTTCCAGCGCAACTCGCTGTCTATCCGAACATCCAGCTCCGGATCGTGCACATCAATCACATAGCCGTCCTCGCGGATGACGCTGGGTTTTTCTCCTGAGGGGTCCAGCCGATGCAAGCGCAGCTCTACCGGATCCAGATTCAAGCCCACGGGAGGGTTCGCGATCCTCAGCACGGTCGGGCTTACCACCGTCAGCTCCGTCTCCTCGGCGTTTCCTGAGCGCACGGGCTGCCACATGACCTCGGTGACCCGCATAAAGTACCGCCCATCCCGCTGACTGATCGCTACCTGGATGGGTAGACCAAGGCGGAACAGCTCCTCGAACCGGCGCAGCAACTGGACCACTTCGCCGCCGGATTCCTCCACCTTCTGCAGCGACTTTCTGAACCGGTCGCGCTCCCGCTGCCGGCGCTCGGCATCGGAAATACTCTCGATTTCCGCCTGCTCGCGATCCTTGTTCCGCTGGTACTCCGATTTTACCGAGAGAATGATCGGCTCCACGAGGGAACCTCTCACCAAGGTGACGTCCCCCTCCCAGACCCCCACGAAATGATCGGCCCTCTGGGGAGCGAAATCGCTCTCGTTGCCATAGCGGTCTTCGACCGTGACCGTATAGACATACTGGCCTCCGTCGCTAATGGTTTCGTCCAGGAACCGGTGGTCGTCCCCGACCCGGGCCACCAGCTTGAACGCGTCTACCGGTTCCCCAGCGGCCTTGCGGTATACCTTGTAGGACTTGAATACCTGGGGGTAGTCCTTCAGCGGGCTACGCGCCCAGCTAACCTCCTGCCAGTTTCGCCCCTCGTGGATGCTGTCTTTCTTGAAGCTCACCCAGCCCGGATGCGTCAGCAGCCACCGCTCGACCACCGCCCCTTCGGAGCGCCGGTCGAGCGATGCGTTCACCACCATCGTCGCCACCCGGTTGACCGGTTTTTTTCCGTCGAGCGTATAGACCCGGGATACGCCCTGCGCCGGGATCTCCCCCTCGGCGTCGAAGGCGGCAGGATTATTGGACGCCCCAACCCGGTCGCTCTCGG
>CBFGVE010000012.1:0-15884 GCA_965651915.1 uncultured bacterium | reverse complement strand
GAAACCTACCTGCCGGTTTACCGCAGACCTGCTCGACCTCGACCACCCTGCAAACCAGGGGGCCACCCTCTGGCGGGCCTGCCGAATCGCCTCGATGCGCGAGGAGGGTGGGGCCGTGCTCTGCGAGGTGCCCTTTGTCCGCGAAAGCTTTCTCCATGGCGAGCCCGGCTACAAGCCGCCGGCTACCGAGGCGGTTAAGCGCGAGGTGGTGCTCAGAATCGAGGCCCTCGGGGACTCGGTGGTCCGGGTGTCGCTCGGCGGGCAGCGCCCGCCGGACTCGGAGATGCTGTGCCTCTCGCCCGGAATGAAGTCTCAGCCGCTGCATGTCGAGACAGCCGGGCATGGCTGGCGGGTCCTCGACGCCCAGGGGCGGCTCCGCGCCCTGGTGGACCACACCCCTCCGGCTCTGACCAACTGGAACGGCGCGGAGGAAGCCGGGTACCCCAGCAGCCTCGCGCTCACGCTCTACCCCGACGGCGAAACCGCCGTGCCCTTCGCCTCGGCCGACCGCTTCGCCCCGTGGTGCTTCAATTCCATGCCCCTGTGCCTGATCGAGCAGGGCGGATCGGATACCCGGGCCTCCTTCGCGCTCAAGGCTAAGCCCTCCGAGCATTTCTGCGGCACCGGAGAGCGCTTCGCCCGGATGGACCTCGCGGGACAGACCCTGGAACTCGACAACGTGGATGCGGTCGGCGTGAACAACCGGCGGGCCTACAAGAACGTGCCCTTCTACCTCTCCAGCCAACCCTACGGGCTATTCGTCCACACCTCCCACAGCACCCGGCTGTCGCTGGCGGGCACCTCCACCCGCGCCGTAGTCGGCGCAGTGGAGTCGGGCGACCTCGACCTCTTCGCCATTGGCGGGGGAGATCCCGAGCGCATCCTCTACCACTACCGCTGCCTGACCGGGTTCCCGCCGACGCTGCCACTCTGGAGCTATGGGATGTGGATGAGCCGCATGACCTACTTCACCGAGAGCGAGGTTCGCGAGATCGCCGCCCGGCTGCGGGCCGAGGACTACCCCTGCGACGTGCTGCACCTGGACACCGGGTGGTTCGCCAAGGACTGGGTGTGCGAGTGGCGGTTCAGCGAAAAGAATTTCCCCGATCCCGCGCGGTTCATGGGCGACCTGCGCCGCGACGGCTTCCGGGTGACGCTGTGGCAGACGCCCTACATTGGCGAGGGGAACTGCCTGCTGGAGGAGGCGAAGGAAAAGGGCTACATCGGCAAGCCCCGCAAGGCCAGCTCGGTGAGCGGTTCCGACTTCTCGGGACAGAAGGTGGGCGGGCATCTCGATTTTTCCAAGCCGGAGACGGTGGCGTGGTACCAGGGGATGCTCCGCAGACTGCTGGAGATGGGGGCGTCGGCGATCAAGACCGACTTCGGCGAGGATATCGCCGACGCCGACTACGCGCTGCCCCGGGAGCGGCTCCGCAACCTCTACGCGCTGCTCTACCAGCGGGCTGCGTTCGAGGTGACCAGAGAGGTCACCGGCGACGGCATCGTCTGGGCGCGCGCGGGCTGGGCAGGCTGCCAGCGCTATCCGCTGCACTGGGGAGGCGATTCCGAATGCAGTTGGGATGGCTTGGCGGCTTCGCTGCGCGGGGGACTGCACTTTGGCCTATCCGGTTTCGCCCACTGGAGCCACGATGTGCCGGGCTTCCACGGAACCCCATCGTTCATGCACTCGCTTCCCTCCGAGGCGCTGTATCTGCGCTGGACCCAGTTCGGCGTTCTTAGCTCGCATCTGCGCTACCATGGCACCTCGCCCCGCGAGCCCTGGCATTATCCCGGGGTCTCTGCCGAGGTGCGACGCTGGCTCAAGCTGCGCTACGCCCTCATTCCCTACATCCTGCAGGAAGAGCGGGCGGCGGTCGAAGGGGGCCTGCCTCTGCTCGCCGCGCTGCTGCTGCACCATCCGCGAGACCCGGTGTGCTGGCACGTGGACGACCAGTACTACTTCGGTCGCGACCTGCTGGTCGCTCCGGTGATCAATGATGCGGGCGTGCGCGACGTCTATCTGCCCGAAGGGGATTGGGTCGATCTCTGGAGCGGCGAGGCCCTGCCCGGGGCGCGCTGGCTGCGCGACGTTCGAAGCCCGCTCGGCCAAATCCCCGTCTACGCACGGGCTGGAGCCGAAATTCCCATCTATCCCGAGCCGGTGGCGTGCACCGCCGAGATGGACCTCGCCAAGTCCGGAATCCTGCGCATGGACGATGCCTACCCCGGCTTTGCCGCATCGGCCCTGGGCCGGGCGACCGGCTGGAATCCCGCATAGTCCCGGGACAACTGTCGATCAGGTTTCCTGGCTCCCCCGCCGCTGCGAGCCTCTCCACTCACTCGGGGCGCGTCCGGTGCGGCGCTTGAACAGTCGCGAGAAGTAGTAGACCGAAGTGAATCCGAGGCGTTCCGCGATCTCGGAAACGCTGAAGGTGCCTCCGCGCAGCAGTTCCTTGGCCTTGTTGATGCGGATTTCGAGCTGGTAGCTGCGCGGCGAGGTGCCGGCATGTCTCGCAAAGGATCTCCGGAAGGCCGAGTAGCTCATTCCCACTTCCCGGGCGAGCGCGTCGAGCGCGATGCTTTCTTCGGCGTGGTCCAGCAGGATGCAGCGCGCCCGTTCGATCTGCTCGCGGGTTCTGGAATACTCCTGCTGCTGGGCCAACATCAGACTGCGGAGCAGGGCCAGCATCTCCATGGCCCTCGCCGCCATTATCTGGGCATACCCGGGAACCGGCGAGGCCAGGGCCTCACCGACCGAGCGCATAAGGCCCAGCAGGTCGGCCTGCGGGCCGATGCGCAGGACGGGCTGCTTTGGGCTGAACAGGGCACGCATGATGCGCCGAGCCTGCTGGCCGTCGAAGCCCACCCATTGCTCATCCCATCCGGTGGATCGGTTTGGACGGTAGCGGTGCCAGACCCCGGGGAAGAGCAGCATGGCGTCGCCCTCCCGCACGGGAACCCTCCCGGTCGCCCTCGAGTCGAACTCGCCCTCGCCGCGGCTTAGGTAGACCACCTGGAATTCGTCGAGTAGGCGTCCCTTCTCCCAAGTGAACAGGTGGCTGCGGGGGTGCTTGCCTGGAGGATAGGGGGAATCGGGCGGGATAGAGGCGTGGCCCACGTCCAGCACATGAAGACCCCAGGTTTGGGCGTCGGGCTCCACAGGCAGGTAGCGCGAGAAGGCTAGAGGCTTGGCATTCATGCATGCAAATAGTGCAAATAAAATGACATAAAGTCTATTTTAAAAGGACAAATTTGGTGGGAAGCTGGACCCATAAAGAACAAACAGCCACGGTCCCAAACGCGATTCACCTAGGAGTCCTTCCATGAAACCAAGCGGCTATGCCAGCCCCGACGCGACCACGGTGACGCGGCGTTATGCCGAGGCCCTGGAGGTGTACGCCAGCTATGGGGTGGACGCCGATGCCGCGCTAGAGGAGGCGCTCCGCGTTCCCATATCGGTGCATTGCTGGCAGGCCGACGACGTACACGGGCTGGAACCGCAGGGTGGCGCCTGTGGCGGCGGCATTCTCGCCACCGGCACCTATCCCGGCTGCGCCAGGAATGGCGACGAGATTCGCGCCGATCTTGCCGAAGTCATCCGGCTAGTTCCCGGAGTGCTGAGGGCGAACCTTCACGCATTCTACGCGGAGACCGGAGGAAGCAAAGTCCCGCGGGATGGCCTGGAGGAGGCACACTTCTCGCGCTGGATCGACTGGGCTAAGACCGAGGGCGTCGGGCTTGATTTCAATCCCACCTACTTTGCCCATCCTTGCGCAAGCGACGGCTTCACCCTCTCGCACCGCGATGCGGGCATCCGCGATTTCTGGGTGGGGCATGGCATAGCCTGCCGCCGCATCGCCTTGGCCATGGGGCGCCGTCTGGGCACCCCCTGCTACATCAATCACTGGATTCCCGATGGCGCGAAGGATTCCCCGGCGGACCGATGGGGGCCGCGCGCGAGGCTGGTGGAGTCCTATGACAGATTGCTCGACCCCGTCCACGGCGTCGACCGCGAATGGTGTCTGGATGCCGTGGAGAGCAAACTCTTCGGCCTGGGCAGCGAGGACTACGTGGTGGGCTCGTTCGAGTTCTACAGCGCTCTGGCCCTGACCCGAAAGATCCTTCTCTGCCTGGACATGGGCCACTTTCATCCGACCGAAACCATCCACGACAAGATATCGGCGCTGCTTCAGTTCCACGACCGGCTGCTCATGCACGTGAGCCGGCCGATGCGGTGGGACAGCGACCATGTCGTGCTGTTCAACGATGACCTGCGCGCGGTGTTTCTTGAGTGGGCACGGGGTGGGGCGCTTGGCCGCGCGGTGGTGGCGATGGACTTCTTCGATGCCAGCATCAACCGCATCGCCGCCTACACCATCGGGGCGCGTTCCACCCGCAAGGCCATCCTCTACGCGCTGCTCGACCCCACCGCAAGGCTCCAGTCCCTCGAGGCCGAGGGCCGGAACGCGCAGAAGCTCGCGCTGATGGAGGAATTCAAGACCCTACCGTTCGATGCGGTGTGGAACATGCTCTGCCTTCGCGCGGGGGTTCCAGTGGGGACCTCCTGGATCGCCGAGGCCGAGCGCTACGAAGCCGCTGTACTGGAGAAACGCCGATGAATGCCGAAGCCATACGCGATGAATTAATTGGGTTGTCCCATGCCTTGGGCGAGGAGTCGCGCCGCCTCGCCATGCTAGGGGAGGGCAATACCAGCGCCGATGTGGGCGATGGCACGTTCTGGGTGAAGGCATCAGGCTGCCGCCTCTCGTCCATGGGCCCGGGCGATCTTAGCCGGGTCGGTACCGACGAGGTGCTCGCATTGATGAGCGAGAAGGACATGGAAAATGCGGAGGTCAATCGGCGCCTGAAGCAGATCCTGAAGGACCCCTCGCACAAGCAGCCTTCGGTGGAAACCTTTCTGCACGCCCTGTGCCTGACGGTGGGCGGAGCGAGGTGGGTGGGGCATACCCACACCGATTCGGTACTCCAAATCCTCTGCAGCCGCGAGGGGGCCCAGCCATTTCTCCACCACATCTATCCCGACGAAATCGTGGTCTGCGGCCGACATATCGCGGTGGTGCCTTATGTGGACCCTGGTCTTCCGCTGGCCCTTGCGGTGCGCGACGAGCTGGAGCGATTCAGAGCCGCCCACGGGCACGGTCCCAAGGTGCTGCTGATGGTGAACCACGGCCCGGTGGCCCTCGGGCAGACCTCGGGCGAGGTGCTCAACATCATGCTCATGCTCGACAAGTGGGCACGTATACTCATCGGCACCCGCACTATGGGCGGCCCGAATTACCTTACGGAGGTCGAGGCCGACCATCTCGACAACCGTCCCGACGAGCACTACCGCCGCAAGCAGCTCGCCTAGTGCCCAGCCCAGCACATGCCAACTGGCTGGTGTAGCCCCTCGTGGCTTCGCTGGACACTGGCCCTCCGCGGCTACCAGTAGAGCCGCGGGGTGATTTCTGGGGGGAGGGGGTTGCGCGGAGGCGGTTCTCGCCCAAGAAGTCGCTCGCGCATCGCGCTGGGCGAGATTCCGTAGGTCTGGGAAAAGCAGCGGCTGAAGTAGAGCGGGTTGTCGAAGCCACAGCGGTCGGCTACCTGCTTGATGGCAAGATTCGACCTTCCCAGCATCGCCAGCGCGAGCTGCAGCTTCATCAGCTTGAAGGTTTGCATCGGCGGATGCCCGAACGACTGCTGGAAGAGGCGGCACAGGTGCTTGCGGGTCACGCCCGCGTGCTGCGCGAGCTGCTTCAGGCTGAGGGCTCGGTGGGGATCCTCGTCGAGGGTACTGCGCAGCAGGTTGAGGGCGTGGTGCACGGCCTCGGGGAAGTGGCGCTGGTGGCCCCCGGCCGCGCGGATGGGGCGGAGCAGGGCCGTCAGCAGGCATTCCACCAGGCGGTTCTCGTCCGCCCCAGGCCTGAGCGCCGGCCATTCCGGGTGCATGGCCAGCCGGCTAAGCACATGGCGGAAAAGCGGAACCACCACCGGGTCTGGCTGGGTTTCGACCACGGGCCATTCGGTTTGCGGAGGCCAGTCATTGGGAATGGCCTCCAGGTCGAAGTGGAAGTATCCGTGCCGGGTAGTGGTTTTCGAGTCCCAGCGATAATGCTCCCGCATGCCGGGCCGGGCGAGGATCACGCCGCCGGGAGGCACGGTGTAGTCGGTGCCGTCGCTGAGGTACCGCGCCTGGCCCTCGATGAGGACCACCAGCTCGTAGTCGGGCAGAGTGCGCGGCGCCAGCTCTTCGCCGGGACGGTACTGCACAATACCCCCGTAGATGTAGGAGAGCTGAAGTCTATTGGTGTCACTATTTGTCATTATCATTGGGAAATATACGCGAAAATCGTCGTAAGTCCATATTTCATGGCGAATTATGTGCATGTTAATGACATCTCAGGCCATTGCGGGTCTGGGCCGGGTGGGGTTTACTGGCATCGTCCCGCGAGTCCCCGAACCGAACGAAACGGCCGCCATGAATTCCCGCGAAATCGTTCTCCGATCCTTGTCCCACCGCCCCGGCCCGGTCCCGGTGGACTTTGGCAGCACCTTCATCACCGGCATCCATTGCTCGGCTGTGGAGCAGCTTCGCGACCACTACGGCTTGGAGAAGCGCCCGGTCAAGGTCTGCGAACCCTACCAGATGCTCGGGCTGGTCGAGGATGACCTTAAGGATGCGATGGGGTTGGACACCACCTGCATCTTTCCCCACCGCACGATTTTTGGATTCCCCAACGAGGGGTGGAAGCCGTTCACAACCTGGTGGGGCCAGGAAGTGCTGGTCTCGGAATTTTTCCGCACGTTCGAGAACGAGAAGGGCACTTTTATCTATCCCCGGGGCGACACCAGCGCCCCGCCCAGCGCCCACATGCCAACCTCGGGCTATTTTTTCGACACGGTTATCCGCCAGGAGCCCATCGACGAGGACAATCTCAACGTGGAAGACAACCTCGAAGAATTTGGACTCATGACCGAGGAGGAAGAGGCCTACTGGAAACAGCAGGCCGAAGCCATGCGCGGCAGTGAACGGGCGGTGCTCACCCATCTGAACGGCACCTGTCTCGGCGACATTGCCCTGGTGCCCGCGCCCTTTCTGACCCACCCCAAGGGCATCCGGGACATCTCCGAGTGGTATATGGCCACGGTGGCGAATCCCGACTATGTGGAGGCTATTTTTTCCCGCCAGGTGGAGATCGCCCAGGAGAACCTGGCGAAGCTCAACGCGCTGGCCGGCGACGTGATCGATGTCGTCGTCTGCGGGACGGATTTCGGCACCCAGGAGGGGACGTTCTGTTCGACCGCCACCTACGACCGTCTCTGGCATCCCTACTACAAGGCAATGAACGACTGGATTCACGCCAACACCCGCTGGAAGACCTTCAAGCACTCGTGCGGCGCGGTCGAGGGTTTCATGGAGCACTTCATCGCCTCCGGCTTCGATATCATCAATCCGGTCCAGTGCGGTGCGGCCGGCATGGCGCCCGAAGGGCTCAAGAACAAGTACGGCGACCGGCTGACTTTCTGGGGCGGTGGGGTGAACACCCAGGCCACGCTTCCCTTCGGAACGTCGGCCGAGGTGCGCGAGGAAGTGCTCCGCCGCTGCGAAATCTTCTCGCGCGACGGCGGATTTGTCTTCAACGCGATCCACAACGTCCAAGCCCGCACCCCCCTCGCAAACATCGTGGCGATGATCGATGCCGTACACGAGTTCAATGGCTGACGGTGCGCCCATTCGAAGGAACGCAAGCATGCCCCACGCCCAGCTAGAACCAACCGCGGGGTCGAAGTGGTACCTGCTCAGATTAAGCCTTGTCGCGGCCCTCGGAGGCCTGCTTTTCGGCTACGACACGGCGGTGATTAGCGGGGCTATCGGCTTTCTTGAAGTACACTTTGGCCTGACCGCCGCGATGAAGGGCTGGGCTGCCTCGTCGGCCCTCGTAGGCTGCTTCGTGGGGGTACTCTTTGCCGGCTACATCAGCGACCGCTATGGCCGCCGAGCCGCCTTGATCTGGGCCGCAGTGCTGTTCTTCGTCTCTGCCGTAGGCTCGGCCATACCCCGCTCGCTGGCCGAGCTGGTCGCGTACCGCATCCTGGGCGGGTTGGGCGTGGGCATCGCTTCAATGGCCAGTCCGATGTACATCGCCGAGATCAGTCCCGCCCGGCTGCGGGGGCGCATGGTATCGGTCAATCAGTTCGCAATCATCTTCGGGATGCTGGTGGTCTATTTCGTGAACTACGCGATTGCCGGGGCGGGAGACGAGGTTTGGAACATCGATATGGGTTGGCGCTGGATGTTTGGCTCGGAGGCGATTCCTGCCTTCGCTCTGCTGGTCTTGCTGCTCACCGTGCCCGAAACGCCCCGGTTCCTCATGCGGATAGGGAAGGAGGCTCAAGCCCGAGGGGTGCTCGAGCGGATAGAAGGGGCCGCCCATGCCGATGCCGAGCAGGCCGAAATCCGCGCCGCGCTGGGCATGGAGCCTGGCCGATTTTCGGATCTGTTCCGTCCGGGTCTCCGTTTCGTGATCATACTCGGCATACTCCTGGCCGTGCTCCAGCAGGTCACAGGCATCAACGTTTTCTTGTACTACGCCCCCGAGATACTACGCCGGGTTGCCGGGGCGGACACGGACATCGCCCTGCTACAGACCATACTGGTGGGTGCGGTGAACCTCGGCTTCACCGTTGTGGCTATCTGGGTGGTGGACAAGCTTGGCCGCAAGCCGCTGATGATTGCCGGCTCCGCAGGCATGGGCATCTGCCTCGCAGCCATTGGCCTCGCCGCGATGCGCCAGTCTATCGGGCCTTGGCTGCTGCTGTTCATGCTGGGCTACATCGTTTGTTTCGCGTTGTCGGTGGGTCCCGTGACCTGGGTGCTTCTATCAGAACTGTTCCCCAACCAAATTCGAGGCCGGGCCATGGCCGTGGCGACCTTCGCCTTGTGGCTGGCCAACTTCGTTGTGTCGCAGACCTTTCCCATGATGGACGGAAATGCCTGGTTGGTGGAGCGATTCAACCGCGGCTTTCCGTTTCTTCTCTATGCCTTCTTCTGCCTGGTTCTAGTAGTTCTGGTTATCCGCTGGGTGCCAGAAACCAAGGGAAGGTCGTTGGAGGAAATCGAACGGATGTGGCTTAAGCCAAAAAGATAACGTCCACCCCCCAGGCCTCGCGCCCGCAAGCCCGAACAAGGACTCCAGTATGACAGCCATTGCCGAACCAGAAAAGCAACCCCAGCTCAGCGATTACCGTCTCGTGGGCGTCAATGCCAAACGGGCGGTCGAGAAGGGGCTTGCCGAGGCCGACTGGTACCAGTCTCCGGTGCCGCGCGATACGATGCGCCAGCTCCTGGAGCGGAGGGATGGGCCGGCGATCCGCGACACGCTCATCTGGTTCGGGCTCCTCGGCCTTTTCGGCTATGCCGCCTATCTGCTCTACACCATGGGAAGCTGGTGGGCGATCCTGCCCTTCATGGCCTACGGGGTGATCTACGGGACCACCTCGGATTCCCGCTGGCACGAGTCGAGCCACGGCACGGCATTCAAGACCGACTGGATGAACAACCTGCTCTACGAGATTTCCTCCTTCATGGTCATGCGCGAATCCACCGTGTGGCGCTGGAGCCATACCCGGCACCACAGCGACACGATCATTGTGGGCCGCGATCCGGAAATCGTCGTGCCCCGGCCACCGAACCTGAAGGACTTTGTCCTCAGCTTTTTTGGCTGGCCGGCGGTTAAGTCCTACTGGAAAAAGGTGCTGCTCCACTGCACCGGGCGCCTCGACCCGGAAGAGGCTACCTACATCCCCGAATCCGCCCATGCCGCGATTTTCACCAAGGCTCGAATCTATGTCGCTATCTATGCCCTGGTCGTTGGATCCTGCTTCTACTTCGGCACCATCCTCCCGCTGCTCTTCATCGGCCTGCCCAACCTCTACGGCGCCTGGCTGATGCCGGTGTATGGCTTCACCCAGCACGCAGGATTGGCCGAGAACGTGCTCGATCACCGCATGAACTGCCGGACGGTCGAAATGAATGCGGTCAACCGGTTTCTCTACTGGAACATGAACTACCATGTGGAGCACCACATGTTTCCGCTGGTGCCCTACCACAATCTTCCCCGGCTGCATGCCGTGGTGAAGGCCGACATGCCCACGCCGTACCCGAGCATCCTCGCGGCCTGGAAGGAAATCAGTCCTACCGTGCTTCGCCAGCGCCGGGATCCGGGCTGCTACGTGAAGCGAAGGCTCCCCACGCCCTCGGTTCGTGCCGCGTCGAACGTGGCGGCCAATACCATCGAGTCTTCGGCCCAGCCCAATGCCGAGGGCTGGGTGGAGGTGGGTGCGGCCAGCCTGCTGGACCGTGAAGATGTCTTGCGCTTCGATCACGCCGGCCACACCTACGCCGTGTACCGGACCGCCGAGGACAAGTACTACGCGACCGATGGCATCTGCACCCATGGAAACACCCACCTCGCCACGGGCATGGTGAAGGGCAACCAGGTCGAGTGCCCTAAGCACAACGGGCGCTTCGACGTGCGCGACGGCTCTCCTCAGCGTCCCCCTGTCTGTGTGGCCCTCCGCACCTTCCCCGCGCGGGTTGCGAGTGGGCGCTTGTTGCTGAACGTGAAGCAGGCAGGAGGGCGTGGCGCCGCCCAGCGCGAAACGACCTGCCGGTTCCGGGTGCTGAGCAACGAGAACGTGGCGACCTACATTAAGGAGCTGGTGCTGGAGCACGCCGAGAACTCGCCTAGACTGCGCTACCAGCCCGGGCAGTATGTCCAGCTCACCATCCCGGCCTACGGGAAAATCGCATTCCCGCAGTTCGACGTCGGCGAGCCCTACCGCCGCGTTTGGGAGGCCAACCATGTCTTCGACTACGCGGCGGAAAATCATACCGAACTGCGCCGCAACTATTCGCTCGCCGGCAACCCAGCGACCGAAGACCACCTACGCTTCAACGTGCGCATTGCCGCTCCCCCCCGGGGGCAGGACTGCCCGGCAGGTGCAGGCTCCGCCTATGTCTGGTCGCTCAGGCCCGGCGACGTGGTCACCGCCACCGGGCCTTTCGGCGATTTCCTAATCAAGGAAACGGACCGGGAAATGGTCTACCTGGGTGGCGGGGCAGGCATGTCCCCGCTGCGCGCGCACCTGTCGCATCTGTTCGAGACGCAGAGAACCGGGCGCACGGTGAGCTACTGGTATGGGGCCCGCTCGCGCCAGGAATTGTTCTACACCGATTACTTCGAGCGTCTCGGACGCGAGCTCGTCAACTTCAGCTTCGTGCCCGCGCTTTCCGAACCGCTGCCTGAGGATGGGTGGAACTCGCATACCGGGCTCATTCACGAGGTGCTGCTGCGCGAGTACCTTTCGAAACATCCCGACCCCGGCGCGATCGAGTACTACCTGTGCGGACCCCAGCCGATGATCCAGGCCGCCCGGGCGATGCTCGCCGATCTGGGTGTGGACGCTTCCATGATCGCCTTCGATGAATTCTAGGCTGGGCCGTCAATAATACCTGACAACGCAGGCGAGATCGCTATCCTTCTCGCACGTCTGATGGCCACCCGTCTGAAAGGAATTGCCCAACCATGAAGTCATTGTTCATTTGCCCGCGCTGGGGTTCTGAGTCGCTTGCCGCCGCCGAATTCGTCAACTGCGTCTGCGACGCGGGCTATGACGGCATCGAAGTGCCCGTGATCGACCCGGAGCTGGACGCGGTAGTTGAGCGTGCGAGATCGGCGGGGCTGGCGGTGTGCATTCAGCACTACGACGTTATCACCCGCGACCTCGGTCGCCACCTCGAACTTTTCGCGTCCCGACTGGAAAACGCGGCGGCTCGCAGCCCCGACTTCATTAACAGCCAGTCCGGCCGCGACTGCTTCAGCCTTGAAGAAAACCTGCAGATTTTCGACCTGGCGGAACAGGTTTCCGCCACTGCCGGCATATCCATCTATCACGAGACCCATCGCCAGCGCTGCTTCCACACGCCTTGGCGGACGCTTGAAGTGCTTCGTCTGCGGCCTTCGCTGCGCATTACCTTGGACCTCTCGCACTGGTGCGCGGTTTGCGAAACGTTGCTGGAGGATCTGGATGATCAGATGGAGGAGGTGGTCCCCTTTGCAGCCTATATCCATGCCCGGGTGGGGCATGCCGAAGGCCCCCAGGTGTCCGATCCCCGCGCGCCCGAATGGAAGCAGGCGGTCGACATCCATCGGAAGTGGTGGAGCCGTGTCCTGGAGGCTCGGCGAGCGGCGGGGGCCGAGAGCATGCCGATCGCGCCGGAGTTCGGTCCCGCTCCCTACTTGCCCGCTCTTCCCTACACCTGCCAGCCGGTTGCCGACCAGTGGGCCATCAACGTCCACATGATGGAGCTGCTGCGCGCCGAAGGCTGATCGGGCCCTAGGGTTTTTCGGGTCGGTCGCCGCCGCGTTCCTTGACCTTCCGGTCGAGCTTGCGCTGCTCGACCTCGGCCCGGCCCTGGCTGAACCGCTTGAGACGCTCCTGGTCGGTTTCGACGGCGACGCTCGCGTAGTAGAAGGCGGAAAGGTCCTGCTGGTCCTGGGCCTCGTAGCGCTGGGCAAGTTCGAGAAGGATCAGGATGCGCTCGGGGCCCTGGGCAAGGGCCTCGGCCTCGTGGAGCAGCAGCATGGCCTGGTCGCGGTGCTCGGCTTGCTTCTCTTCGAGCTTCTTGGCATTGGCTAGGGCTTGCGGGGGCAGCTCCTTTTCGGTTCCCAGCTTGCGCCGTTCGCTCGCCGCCTTGCGACCCTGCGTGTCCTCTTCCTGTAGCTTGCGCATGATCTGGCGGATGCGGGGATTGGCCGATTTGGAGAAATCGATTTCGTAGTCGTGCAGGGGGGCTCCGCGGTCCACGAAGGCATTTCCACTCCGGGGCACGATACGGGCCGATTCGTTGATGGTGTCCTGGGTGATGGTGTAGCTGCCCTGCTCGAGAACCAGCACTTTCCCGTTGAGATTTTCGGAGTCCAGTGCGGTCTGGACATTCTGGTAGGGCTGGGTGAAGGAACCGCTCTGTGCACCCCCGTTCGAGGCGTCGACGTAGACGGGCTCGCGCCCCAACAGTTTGGCGAGGTCGCTGTAGGCCTGGGTGCTCATGCGGTCGCGCTGGCAGGGGGTGATGGTGCGCTGCGGCTGGTCGATGTGATACGACATGATGTTGTAGAAGGTCACATCGATCTGGGCCTGCTGCGCTGGGGTCAGGTTGGCGTAGACATCCCCGAAGGAATTGGTGGCCATGTCGTCGCGAACCCAGTCATCGTCGTCGGGCAGGGTATCGGCGCAGTTATCGGTAGGGCTCTGGTGGGTATGGAACAGATTCAGGTTGTGGCCGAACTCGTGGAGCATGCAGCTCGGCGTGTTGCCGCAGCCCTGATTCATCAGCACAATGTCGTTGTCGGGCGGGAAGCTGGCGCTGGCGGAGCTGGTGCCGTTGTTGATGTAGACATTGATGGCGTTGGTCCGCCACAGGAAGGTGGCGGGATCGGCAATGGCCGCCGCGCGCAGCCCGAGGCGGTTGGTGGAGCTGGTGGTATACCAGCCGGAGGCTCCCACGCCGAGGTCGACGATTTCGCCTTCGATGTTCTGGAACTGAAACTCGGTGAGGTTCTCGCGCAGAATGGCGTTGCCTTCGTCGAACTCGGCCAGAATTTCGTCGTCGGTGTTTACGTTGCCGGCCGCAGGCCGGTTGCCGTTGATGTCGGTGATGAATTTAATCGAGACACGGATGGGCACATAGGCGTCGTCTTGGCCGTGGACGTAAAGGGTTGTGGCGGCGAATGCAGCCAGCAGTGCGCTTCGGGCGAATAGGGATGGTAGTCGGGACATGATGGGTTCCCCAAGGTTTCGCTATTGCAGGCTGACCAACACCAGCACGAGGCCCTGGCCTTCGGGCAGGGGGGTCATGGCCTTGCCAAGTATCGCGCCCTGGGCGCGCCCATAGTCGCTCGCCTTCTGGGCGTGGCCCGGCAGGCTCGACGTGGTGAGCAGGTCGCCCGGTGCTATAGGTTCGCCGCTTGCGTCGGCCCGCACATAGACGCGCCCGCTGAGCGCGACGAGCTGGCCCTGGTCGAGAATGCCCTCCTGGGAGAGCACCAGGCCGGGATGTACGCCCTGGGCCCCACTTACGATACCAGCCACTTTGCGGTCGTAGGGCTCCTCGCTGATGCGCAGCTTGCCCGGCTGGTGGGGATCGATCACCACAACCGAGCCTGGGAGGATGGGCGTTCCTTCGGCAAAGGGGAAGGGTTCGGCGAGGTCGGCACCGCCCGTCAGGGTAATCGTTTCGGCCCGCACATTGCCCGCCACGTGGAGCAGGCTGTTGGCGTTGGGGCTGGCGGTGCCGATGCCTACACGGCCTGCCGTGGTGATACGCACCCGCTCGGTGAAGTTGGTGCCGTCGTAGTGGCCGAACTGGATGTTGTCGGCGGTGGGCACCGAAATGTCGCGCAGGGATCCGGAGATGTGGACGCCGCCGCTCACATGAAGGCGGTCGACGGGGTTGGTCGTTCCCAGGCCCGTATTGCCTGTAATGCTGGCGCTTCCACTCACATGTAGAGCGGCCCTTGGATTGTTCACCCCGATTCCCACGCCGCCATCGGCGCGGATGAGGAACTGGTTGCTGGTGGTGGAGGTGAAGGAACCGCCGGAGCGGTCGGCCCACACGAAGCAGCCCTCGTGGTGGGCGCGGGCCTGGCTGCCGGCGGCGAAGCTGTAGTCGCCCACCGCCTCGTTCCAGGAGCCGCCGGGCACGGTGGATCGGAAGCCACTGGCCGTGTTCAGATGTCCGCCTCCGATGGTGGAGTCGTTGCCTTCGGCGGAGTTCCGAAGTCCGCCCCCGATGGTCGCGTAGCTTCCCGATAGGAAGTTCGTCCAGCCTCCCGAAATGGTTCCATAGCTACCCCCGACTCCGATGGTGTTGAACGAGCCGCCACCGACCACGCCATGCTGGGCACCCCAGGAAACCGTGTTGCGGCTTCCCGAGAGAACGGCAGCGTGGGGCGTTTCAAAGTCGATGGTGTTTCGCGAGCCGCCGCCAACGACCGAGAAGGGGCTGAGGGAGCCGATTTGGTTGCTTGATCCGCCCGCAATTACCCCATGAGCGGCAGAAACCAGGTTGCTGCCGCCTCCGGAGAGGGTAGCGTAGGGCGCCGATGCGCCGATTCGGTTTAGGCGTCCTCCGCCCACCGAGGCGTATTCGCTGCTGTTGCTGATGACATTGAGCGTGCCGCCGCCGACGACGCCGTAGATCGATGCGACGTGGTTCCACTCGCCTCCGGCGATCACCGAGGCGTGGGAGCCGGTACTGATGGTGTTGCCGAGTCCGCCGCCGATGGTGCCGTAGGAGGATCCTGAGACGTTTTCGGCTCCGCCGGCGATTACCGCGCGGATGGCGTTGGTTCCTACGCTGTTGAGCAGGCCGCCGAGAATCGCGCTGAGCGAGGCGCCCGAGCCGATTTCATTGTCCTGCCCACCCGCGATGGCAGCGGAGAATGCGTTCGAGCCCACGGTGTTGTTGATGCCACCGGCGATGAGGCTGTAGGTGGCGAAAGGGGCGATGCTGTGGCCGAAACCTCCGAGGGCGGCGCCGCCGTTGGCCTGGACGCTCTGGCTGGCGAACAGGGCTATTCGCTCGGTGCCGCCGGTGGCGGTGTTGACCATGAGCGAGGAGGGGAAGTTGGTGAGCTGGGAGGCGTCGGCGCTCAGCGGGCCACCCAAAATGCGGAAGCCGCCGGTGGCGCGGAACGTGACCTGGTTCGCAGCGGAGCTTTCCAGGTCCGCCCCGGTGGAGTCGGCCCAGACGAAGGCCCCGTTGTGGCGGGCCTTGGCCTGGCGTCCGGCAGCGAAGGCGTAGTTCCCTGCTTCATTGC
>CBFGVE010000011.1:0-16473 GCA_965651915.1 uncultured bacterium | reverse complement strand
TGATCCGCCACCACCCGCTCTGGCTCCCCCGCTATGCGCTCTATGTCCTGGCGCGCTCGGCCGGCACCGCCTTCGGCCACCTGGCCGAGCGGCTACCCCGCTCCTGGCTCCCGGCGCTTAGTCTCCACGCCGCCCACTGGACTCGCCCAGAGGTGCGCACGCAATGAAGGAATCCTACACCTACGCCCTGTGGAACCTCATCGCGAAAGACTTCCGCATTCGCTACCGCAATATGTCGCTGGGCTTTCTGTGGTCCATCCTCAACCCGCTGGTCATGCTCGGCGTGCTGGTGGTGGTGTTCGGCCTCATCTATCCCAACCAGTCGATCAAGCACTTCCCAGTATTCCTCCTGCTCGGCCTCGTGCCCTACAATTTCCTCGCCCAGTGCCTGTCCACCGGGACCGGCTGCCTGGTGGAGAATGTGTCGTTTCTCAAGCGTATGCGCTTTCCCTCGATCCTGCTGCCGATCTCGGTCGTGCTCTCCTGCTGCATCCACCTCGCGATCCAGTGCGTGCTGCTCGCTGCGCTGGCGCTCTACCACGGGCTTCCTCCGAGCATCAACCTTCTTTGGCTGCTCCCCTCGCTAGGCATCCTCCTGGTTTTCCTCACCGGCGCGGTGATGATCTGCTGCTGCCTGGACGTCTTCTTCCGCGACATGCAATACCTGGTCCAATCCGTCGTACTCGTGCTTTTCTGGTTCACCCCTATTTTCTACCCGCTGGCGCTCGCCCGGGGAAATCTCCCCCCGCTCGCGGCCCAGTTCTACACCGCCAACCCGCTGGTGGGCTGCATCGAAACCGCCCGGCTCGCCGTGCTCGAACAAGCGCCTCCCGACGTCCATTCACTGGTCATGGCCCTCGTCGTCGCCACCGCAACCTTTCTCGTCGGCGTGCTGCTGTTCCGCCGCCTATCCCGGAAACTCCCCGACTACCTCTAGCACCCCATGAGCGCTCCCGTCATCGAGACCCACCAGCTTACTAAATGCTTCCAGCTCCGCCACCGGCGGCCCTACATGCTGCGCGATCTCCTGCGCGGCCGTCCCCGGCCCGCGCATACCGACGCGTTCTACGCCCTGCGCGACGTGTCGTTCCGCATCGCTCCCGGCGAAACCGTGGGCATCATCGGCCACAATGGAGCGGGGAAGTCCACCCTCATGACCCTGCTCGGCGGCGTCGTCCAGCCCACCAGCGGATCCGTCTTGTCGCGCGGGCGCATGGGGGTGCTGCTGGAAATCGGTACCGGGTTCCACCCCGATCTCACCGGACGAGAGAACATCCTCCTCAACGCCTCCCTTCATGGCATGCCCCGGCACGAGGTAATGCGCCGTCTCGACGCGATCGTGGAGTTCTCCGAACTCAGCGCCTTTCTCGACATGCCACTGCGGAGCTACTCGAACGGGATGTGCATGCGCCTTGCATTCTCGGTCGCCGTGCAGATGGAGCCCGAAGTCCTGCTTGTCGACGAAGTGCTTGCGGTAGGCGACCGCCCCTTCCAGGTCAAGTGCCGGGGCTGGCTCAAGGATTTCATTCTATCGGGCCGCACCCTCCTGCTCGTCTCCCACGCCCTCGACACCGTTCGCAACCACTGCAGCCGCGCGCTGTGGATGGACCAGGGGCGGCTGCGGATGGATGGAGCGCCCGGCACCGTCGTACAGGCCTATATTGACGCCTGCGCCCAGGACGTTCCCCCACCCGGCAGCCACGCGGGCGGATAGCCCGGCCGCAGTGGGTTGTGGTGGTACGCAGGATCGATGCCCGGCCCGGCGCGGCCATCGAGCAGCGATTGCAGCTCCGCGTCCGCCTCAGGCTCGTGCGTTGCCCAACCCGGCCCCTCCGCCTCAAACACTGCCTGCGGCAGCCATAGGTGTTTCACTCCCCGCTCGCGCAGATCCAGGCACCACGAGGCCCAGCCCGCACCACTCTCGCCCGCCCACGGAAACGGAAGCCGGTCGCTGCGAAGATGCTCGGTGCGCAGCATCGCCACGTCCGGCGCAGGCACCAGCACCTCGCGCTGCAAAACGTGGAGCCCATAGGAACCCACATCGCGGCGGCTGGCGGCGGGCAGAGGCGAAATCCAGCGCCGTTCCGGCGTGGCTATCCAGTAGCCCGGCCTTAGACCCACCCGGCGATCCATCACTTTCGCGCCCACCACTCCCACCTCGTCCCGCAGCGCCCAGCCCGACAGCAGTTCCAGGTCCCTCGCGGCGCCTGCTACGCGCACGCTGCCCCGCAAGAACAACACCAGATCCGCCTCGCGCAGGCTGTTCTCCAGCTCGTGCTCCCACAGTGGGCGCACCCGGCCTGCGCGGATTTCTCCGGGGGCATCGTCGCCCGACATCCGTAGCATCACTACCGTGCAGGCGGCATCCCGCCAGCTAGCCGCGAGCTGCGCGGCGCAGCGCCCGACCGCCGCAAGGCCGACGCTGCCGGGAAAGACCACCAGCAGCCGGGGCGGGGGCGCCTTCAGCGCATACCGCACCTGGTGGAACATGGGCAGTTCGGGCACCGGCTGCACCTGCGCAACACCTTCGGGATAGAGCCCGCGCACCGCTTTGCGCGAGGCTTCGGGAGCATAGTTCTTCTCGGCAACCGCTAACGCCGCGCTTCCGGGGATCGCCCGCCAGTGGTAGAGCACCTCGGGGAGGTACACGATGCGCCGGGATGTGGTTAGGGCCGCCACCCGCAGCGCCAGGTCGTGGTCCTGCGATCCCTCGTAGCCTTCGCGGAATCCGCCCGCTTCCAGTATCCGCTCGCGGCGGTACACCCCGAGATGCGAAATCAAATTCTGCGCCAGGAGCAGCGGACCATTGAAGGCGCATTTGAAGTAGGGCCCGTAGCGGACGCCCTCTGGCGTGATCTTATCCTCGTCGGAGTAGACCACGTCGACGTCGGGGTGCGCGTTCACCGCCTGCGCGACGCGAAGCAATGCGTGGTCGGCAAGAACGTCGTCGTGGTCAAGCAGCGCTACGAAATCGCCCGTGGCAAGGGACAAGGCGGAGTTCGAGGCCGCCGAGATATGACCGTTGCGCTCGCGGACAACTACGCGGATGCGCCCGTCCTCCCGAGCCACCTCCCCGAGCCACGCCGCGATCGCCGGGTCCGTCGAGGCGTCGTCGGCCACGCACAGCTCCCAATGCGGATACCACTGCCGCCGCACCGATGCCACCGCCTCCTGCAGGAAGCGTAGCGGCGGGTTGTAGACTGGCATGCACACCGAAATCAGCGGATGCAGAGGCAGGCTCTCGGCCTCCCGGCACATCCGCTCGCGGTCCGCTGCAAACCGCGCCTCAGTGGCGGCGACCCAGTCGGCATAGGGCACGGCCCCGCCCGGCTGCGCCCCAGCCAGCCAGCGGAGCATACGCCCCACGCCCGCTGGGCCCTCACGCCGGACAAAGCGCAGCGTTTTCACCGCCGCCCCGGCTAGGCTGCCAGATTCCAGCAGCATCGCGCGCATCCGCAAAGCGGGTTTCGCGGGGGAGGGTTGATGCCCCTGCCCAGCCGGATGCTGCAACTCTGCCGCCGGAGCATCCTGCACTCGGAGCAGATGGCGCAGTCTCGAGCATTCCTCCGCGAGCTGGTATACCCGGCGGTCCAAATCCTCCGGCGTCTGATGCTTGGCATGAATGGCCCGATGCCACGCTTCCCAGTCATAGGGCCTATCCTCGTGCCGCCGGTAGCACGCGGTGATCCCCGGGCAGCGGAGGAAGCTGTGGTGCCTGGCCACCCGGATCCAGAAATCCCAGTCTTCCAGCGCAGCGAAGCGCTCGTCGAACCCGCCAACCTCGTCAATCACCGTCCGGCGAAACAGAACCGCGTGGATGGGTAGGTAATTAAAGCCGAGCAGCCGCTCCGCATCGAACTCGTTCGCATAAAGCATGTCGTCGGCGAGCGGCGGATCCCGGGTGAGATCCAGCATACGCACATCGGTATAGGCGACGTGCTGACCTGTGCGGTCAAGAACCGACGCCAGCTTCACCAGATGGCCCTCCAGAAAAACATCGTCGTCGTCGAGAATGCAGACGTAGCGCCCCCGCGCCACTCCCAGGCCGCTGTTGGCGGCGGCAGCGCGGCCCCGGGTTTCAGCATGTTCGATTACCCGTACGGGAAACCGCGATGCGAACTCTTCCGCAATCTGCGCGGGAGAAGCCCCTCCATCGTTGACCACCACCACTTCCGTGGAAACACCATCCTGCAACGCCACACTCGCCAGGGCCTCCCGCAACAGCAGCGGGCGGTTGAAGGTGCGGATCAAAACCGACACACGCGTCAAGCGACCGTCCTCCTAAATGCGCATCGGCGCCGCCTGCCAGCGCAGGAACTCTTCGATCTTGGCATCGGCGAGATGCCCCGCAGTGGTCAGAAAATATCCTTCCGCATAGTCAGCAGCCGGGTAAACGCTCAAGCTGCGGAAGCGGTTCATGGCATCTACATAGTCCGGGTAGGGCCGCTGCGCGGTCTGCGACGCATGCGCCGCACCCGCCCGACGCTTCGCGTCGCGCACCGTATCAATGCCCACGAGCGTGTTCACCGCAAGCGGCGCGGTGATCTCGCAGAAGGCGATACGGGACGACGCCGGCAGCCGCCCCGCCATCCGCCACAGCAGCGCCGCCGCCGCCCGGTGGTCAGGATGGTGCTCGATCGGCGAAGGACAATAGACCAGGGTAGGCGCATAGCGCTGCAGGGTGGAGGCCAGCCGTTCGGCCACGCCTTCCGCCTGCGCAAGCGAACGGTCGGGGTAGCCCCATAATTCGATGTCGTCCACCCCAAGCTCCGCCGCCGAGGCCAAGGTTTCCTCGCGACGGAGGGCGACCAGCCTGTCCTCGTCGCCCGCCACCGCGCCGCCGTGGCGGCCATCGGTCAGCACGATCACTTTGACCTGATCGCCCGCGAGAGCGTGCAGGCGGAGCGCCCCACCGCAACCGAACACCTCGTCGTCAGGGTGAGGCGCAAGCACCAGTACCCGCGCCCCAGTCAGGCTGGTCAGCGTATAGGGAATGGTTTCGGCCTCTGGCAGTTCGGAGGCCATACTAGAACAAGTCTCCATCGCCCATGGTCAGGTACATCCGCTGCAGCAAGTCGGCTGGCAGGGTTTGGTTATAGCGGATTATGCTGGCCGCGAGATCAAGCGGATTGGGCGTCGATCGCCAGCCCGCCCGAAGCAGCGCGGCAGTGGCCGCGTCGTCTCCATTCAGCCAGGTAAAGAGCGCACCCGCCCCCTCGCTGCGCGCGGCCCCGCAGGCCCAGCGGTCCAGCGCGGCGAAGGCCTCCTCGCTGCGTCCGTCCCATAGCAGATCGCCCATGACCAGTTCTGCGCCCATCAGGCGAAAAACCGCCCAGGCATGGAGCGAACCACCCCGGCGGACCCCCACGCTGAGGTAGCGGATCGTGGGATGGATTAGGTAGCGCCGCCGCAGCCACTCGCCATCGCGCACCGCGCCGTTCGGATAACGCGGCGCGCAGCGCGTATAGAACTCGGTCAGCTCCTCCGGGGATTCCAGTGGATCAACCTTCCATCGCGAGAACCATCCGCGGCGAAGCCCGGTCGGCACCTCGCGGCGCAGACAGCAAACCGGTACTGGCTCATCGATGCGGCGGGTATGGACCAGCAGATCGAGATGCCGGCGACCGGGAAATCCATAGCAAATATCCAGCACCCCCGATTCGCCGTACGCCTTGCGGAACTGATCCATCAGCCGGGTATAGTGCCTCCCCAGCGCAAGGTCGGAACGCCGCCGGCAGAAATCGTCGACCGACTGCCCCCCAGTGCCAGGCCGTCCACCAATCTGGAAACGGCGAAACAGGGTGGTGAACTGGGCCAGCACCTCGCCGCTAGCCGTTTCCTCGATCAGCATGATGTGGCTGCCTCCGGATTCGGGATCAAACTTCCAACGCCACTCCTCCAGACTGCGCTGCTGGCCGAAGACCTCGTTGAAGGCGCGATTCACCGCAGCCTCGTCCCCGCTGCGATAGGGCCGGGTGACGAGCGCGGGCGGGGCGGCGACGCTACTTTGTGAATCGATAGGCATGAAGCTCGTGCTCCTGTTGATCGCTGATGATGAGGCTATAGCTTCCCGGCGTCAACTGCGCCCACAGCCCTGCTGGCATTGTCCAGGCATCGCCCTGCGTAGTCGTCCAGCGTATCCCCGTCGCCGGCAGCCCGGAGGCCAGCGGACTCAGCTCCAGCCAGAGATCGCCGGCCGCCGGACGCGGAAGGGGCTGCGCTGGCGGATGCCACGGCAGTGGGGGTGCGGTGCGCACCGAAGGCAGGCAGGCGGCGAGCCCCCGCAGCAGGGCGTGGCCAACCCGTCCATAGCGGCGGTCAAAAAACCGCCGTTCCGAGGCGAGGCTGTAGCCTGCCGCAGCCGCAGCATCCGGAGACGAGCCCCCCACAAAATGCTGCGCCCGGGCGGCGGGCACGTGAACACTGGAGCCTCCCTCGCGCCACAGGCGCTGGAGCCAGTCGGTTTCCTCGTAGTACATAAAAAAGGCCTCGTCGAAGTGGCCCACCTGCTGCCAGGCCTGCCGCCGGATGGCGAGTACCGCCCCGCTGAGAGCGGACGAAGGCAGGAGCGATGTGGCTTCCCAATGACGCCGCGCATGGCGGCGCCAGAGGCGGCGCGCCCGACTCAAGGCCGGACCGCTCCGCGCGCCCGACCGCCGAAGCAGGCGGTACCGGAAGTCGAGCGGCTCGGTCGGTGGCAGGAGGACCCCTCGCTCCCCTCCCCATACGCACTGCGGCGCGGCTGCATCCGCACCCCCATCGAGCGCGGCGAGCAGCGCCTCCGTGCAGCCTGGCTCCAGCCGCACATCGGGGTTCACCAGCAAGATCGCCGGCGCGGCTCCCCGGGCCACGCCGAGATTGACGCCCCCGGCGAAGCCCCGGTTGCCACCCGCATCAATGCGCTCCGCCCCCATGCCCTCCAAGGCCGCGCACTCTTCGGCACTGCTGCCGTTGTCGACCACCACGATACGGCCCTCGATGCCGCTTCGCGCCCAGTCGGCCCTCAAGCTGGCGATGGCCTCGCAGGTATGGGCCCCGGAGTGGAAGTGGACCAGGATGGCGTCGATCAACGTCACTAGCCCTTCACCGCTTCTCGATAGGCGCGGGGCGAGACGCCCATCCACACGCGGAAGCTGCGGGAAAAGTGGAAGGGGCTTTCATAGCCCACCTCGGCAGCAATCTCGGCGATGGGCCGGCGGGTCTGGTCAAGCAGCTCACTGGCCCGCTGCAGCCGGAGCTGGGCGAGGTAGCGCATCGGAGGCCGGCCCGTCTGCTTCCGGAAAAGCGCGCAGAAGTGCGGCACCGAAAGCCCGGCCGCGCGGGCGAGATCCTCCAGGCAGAGCGGCTCACCCAGGCGGGCCCGCATTCCATCCATCGAGCGGGTGATGCGCTCCTCGGCGCCCCGGGCCTTGCGGCCCGGGGCGCGGCGGTAGCGGTGGACGAGGCTCAGCAGGCGGGAGAGCCCGGCGGACATCACCAGCAGCCCCGCGTCGCTGAAGCCGTCGTCTATCCCCTGGTAGGTGTCTTCGAACGCATCGGCGAGCAGGCTGGACTCCGGCGCCATCAGCAGGGTGATGCCCGAGCAACCGAGCAGTGCCAGATAGTCGGCGCTGCGCCGCCCGCGGAAGTGGATCCAGTAGATCTTCCACGGCACCCGTTCCGAAGCGCCGTAGCGGTGAGGAGTGCCGGCGGGTAGCAGCACCACGCCATCCTGCGGCACCCGCAGGCGCCGCCGGCCCGGACCGCTCACCCAGCCCTCGCCCGCCGCGCAGTAGATGAGAATATGGCTGGGTGCTCCCCCGGGGCGCGCAACCAGATGATCGCGGCTATCGGGATAGTGCCCAATGTCGGTGACGTAGAGATCCTCGACGATGGGCAGGCTGGACGAGCGGCGCACCGCCTCGTCCGGCAGCACAACCAGCCGCTGACCGGGAAAGCCCTGGGCAATTCTTTTCATTCGGAGCCCGATGCTAAAGCCTCGCCTCCCGCGAAGCAAGCGCGGCCCCGCCACGTTCCAAGGCTCGGACAAGGCTCCGGGAAAATCTTCCAAGCCTCGGACACCGGTCCCCTCCCGATTCCTACCCCACAAAGGCCGTCATCCTGCCTCCGGCCCGCTGCAACGGACTATTCGGAAGCGATCCACAGATCGGGACCCCGGCGGCCTTCGGGATAGGGCGTGCGCGGACCGAGCACCCGGTCGGCGATGGCGGCGTCGGAGCCCCAGATCACCCAGGCGGCGGGGCTATGGTCCGCCTGGAGGCGGGCAAGGCTGTCCTCGTCATGGCGTCCCACCATGTTGAGGTAGCGGAGCACGTCGGGGCTGCAGCGCCCGGTAAGGTCGAGCAGCTTGGCGGAGACACGGCCCGCCAACAGCCCGGGGCGGTCGGTGGCGATGAGCGCGCCCGGGTCCAGGCGATCCAGTATTTCCACCGCGACCGCCCGCTGGCGTACCCGCTCGGCGAGGCGCTCGACCCGTGGGCGGTTCTCCAGAAGGTTGAAAAGCGCAAAGGCCAACAGCACCAGGGCGCCGACGGCATAAACCAGGCGGGTCCGGACCGACGAGGCAAACCGGCCGCGCAGCGCACGCTCGCCCACTCCGGTCATGCCCATGGCCATAACCGGGAGCAGCAGCGGCGCCGCCGCCGCGAAGACCGCAGCCATGGCGCCCGAACCGAGAAAGGGATAGAGGGGCGCCATCGCGACGGGCAGAAACAGCGCCAGCGCGGGGAACATCAGCACCTGGCGGATGTAGCCCCGCTGCCAGCCGTGGTGGATGCCCGCCGCCAGCGCCAGTATGCCGAGCAGGGCTGTCACCGGGTGGCTGAGCAGGGGCAGCCGAAACCATTCTCGCAACCCGACAAATATCCCCTGGAAAGTTAACCCGAGGTAGGACCCCAGGGTCTGGGAACCCCCGCCCATATGCAGGGGAGCGGAATAAACTCTCGGCCAGGCCACCCCAGTCAGGGCTATGTTCCATACCACAAGCGGGAAGAGGCAGAGCAGAATCACCACAAGCCCGGACAAGCCGCGCAGCAGCACGAGACGGTAGGAACGCTCGCCCTGGTCCAGGGCTTCGTCGGCCAGGGCGTGAAAGATGAACACTATCCACAGCGCGACGAACTCGACCCGCATCCAGGCGAGAAGCCCCACTAGCACAGCCGCCGTGAGCGGCAGGGTGTTCCGGCGTCCAAGCAGGCAGCGGAGATGTTCCTGCACGGCATAGACCAGCAGTAGCGACGCCACGATGATGCCCCGGCCCTCGAGCGCACCGAAGGCCAGGCCGGGCGCCAGCGCCGCCAACAGGAGGGCGAGCGCCGTGGCCGGGAAACCCGCACCGAGCATACGGCACAGCCCCACCAGGGTCCACAGCAGCCAAACGCCCGCCGCCGCCTCAATCAGTAGAGCGGCGGACACGGGACCACCCGCTAGTGGCGCCACGGCGGCCAGTAAGACAATCCAGATAGCGCCTTCGCCTGCGGGCACCGGATGCCCCCGGTCGAGCCCGAAGGTGCCAGAGCGCTGCAACTCGACGGCTATGGACGCCTCGGTGTGAAAGCCGTCGTCAATGAAGTCGATGCTTCCCAAAACCTCCTTCTGGCTGGACAGGATCCCGAGCAGCAGACTCAGAAAGAGCGCCGCAGCATAGATCCAGGCGATCTGGTGGCGATTGGGCAACATGGAACTAGCGGGTGGGCGCCCGTTCGAGAATGACGATACGCTCGGAAAGCAGCAGCGGCTCCTTCGCCCCCTGGGCCCAGTATTCGCGGCCGTGGATGCGGACCTTCGCCCCAAGCAGCGAGCTAAGCTGGTCGCGGTTGCCGCGCACATAGCACTCGGTTCGCGTGAGGTTGCCCCGATACATAACAAGACGGAACTTGCTCAGGGCGCCAAACAGGTAGCCGGAGCGGGACAGGATTCCCTCGTAGGCGGCCTCCTTGCCCTGGCCTTCCAGCGGGATCAGCTCCACATCGGCCGGCGGAGGCGGTACCGGCGCGGCGGGCGGCGGCACCACGGCCATCGGCGGAACCGACACCACTTCGGGCTCGGGAATCGGTTCGGCCTCGGCCAGCGGGGATTCGCGAACCGCAAGGGGGATTTCCTCTGGCGGCGGGGGCGGGGGCTGCACCCGGGCGACAAACTCGGCGCTAACCCAGGCACTGGCGCTCTCGGGCGGAGCGATCTTTGCCCACTCGCCAAACACCTCGCGCAGCGTGGGACGGTCGCCGCGCTCCAGGCTGCCTACGACCTGGTAGTTGATCCCGGGTCCGCCGCGGACGTTGAGCCGCGCCACCCGCACCTCGCCATCGACCAGGTACTCGGCGCTAACCCAGGTGTCGAACGCCTCGGGAACCCGGACCCTAAACCAGCCCTCGGACTCCTCCAACCCCACGAGGGTGTCGCCGAAATTGGCCTGCCCCATGACCTCCGATTCTAGGAGCGGGCGGGCCCGCAGATTGACCCGGTCTGCCTGGACCGCAAGGTCGAATGCTCTGGCGTTTCCGCCAGCGGCGAACAGAAGGGCAATTGCTAAAATCGGATTCCGCATGGCTGGCTCCAGGTAAAGGC
Organism: uncultured bacterium; assembly: GCA_965651915.1. Lineage (GTDB taxonomy): Bacteria > Verrucomicrobiota > Kiritimatiellia > CBFGVE01 > CBFGVE01 > CBFGVE01. The sequence continues at coordinate 5,907 of CBFGVE010000011.1, read as the reverse complement.
ACACACAATACAGCCCTGCCCCGGCCAGGGCAAGCCAGCAGAACCGGGCAGAAATCTAGCGGGACGCAAACCGCAACTGAACGCTACGCGCGTACGGTTGCTGAACTGAGCCCATTCATGTACGCCTATATCCATATTCCGAAAACCGCAGGCACACCGCTTCGCCATATCCTGCGGCTCTCGTTCGGCCCCCTCCACTGCGACATAAAGAAGCCCATCCGCCGCAGAGGACAAACCAGTGGATCGATGGCGACGACCTTCGCCTCGCCCGGCGGGTCTATCCCCGGCTCTGCGGCATTAAAAAAGGGGTCAGTCATTTAATATTGTCATTTTGCGCAAAATGACAATATTAAATGACTGACCCCTTTTGCGGGCCGGGCGGGCTATTCGAACTGGGCGTCGACCAGGGCGACGGCGTCGCGGGTCCAGCCGTGTCGGCGGGCATGCTGGCTGGCGCGGAGGGAAAGCTGCTCGATCCGGGCCTCTTCCCAGTCGCGGACGCTGGATTCGTAGAGCAGGAAGGCGTCGAGCGCAGCCACGAAGGACTGGGTGCCCCCCTGGTAGGCCCGGTCGGCGGCTTCCATGATGGATCGCTGGTGCTCCATGAGGCGGCGGGAGTGCTCCAGCCGCAGATCCGCCTGCTGGTTGAGCGGGCCCGCCCCCTGCTCGGCATGGCCGCTGCGGCTACGCACCGCTTCCAGCTCGGCCTGCTTGGCCATTTTGAGGTAGGCAATTTCACGCGCTTCGGAAATGGCCAGCGGTCCCTCCATGATCTCCCACTTCAGCGCGACGCCCATTTCGTAGTTGGTGATCTCGCGGGCCCCGCCGAACAGCGATTCCTCGGCGTCGTCGAACTCGTAGCGACCAATCAGGCTAAGGCTCGGAAGCCCGCGACGCTTCACCGCGCTCTCGCGCTGCCTTAGCTCTTCGATCTCCATAGCCAGACGCCGCTCGGCGACTCCTTCTTCCGGGACACCGCCGGCAAGGTCGAAGGCCGAGAAGTCGGCATTCTCGCGCAGGGTGCCCCAGCCCTCGCCTACCGATTCAACGCCGAGGGCGGCACATTCGCGCTGGAGCTGCTGGCTGAGAATGCTGTGGTCGCGCTGGGCGTGCACGAGGTTGCGCTTGACGATCTCTACCTCGGCCAGGGTTGCCAGCTTCTCCTCGAACATCTTGGCCACGTTGGCCTCCTCTTTCTCGAGCCGGGCGATCACCCGGTCCAGCGAGCGCAGGCGGCCCTGGAGCCGGGCGGCGCGCAGAAACGCGTCGACCGTCATGCGGGAGGCGTGGCCGGTCTCGGCCTCGTGCTCGATCTGGAACTGCTCGTAGTGGGCCCGGGCGGCGCGTACCTGCGGGGGCAGGGTCGCATCGAAAATAGGCTGGTCGAGTTCCAGTTTATAGCGGGTGTTGCTGAAGCTCTCGCGGCCGCTGCGCAAGGCTTCGATTTCGGTCTGCTCGATATCCTGATCGACCCACAGCTCCTCGCCGCGAAATTCGAGCGAGGGAAGAAAGCGGAGCCGGCTCGTGGTCACGGCCTGCTTGGCGGCGAGCACCCGGTAGTGGCTGGCGGCGGCCACACTGGCGGTGTCCATGCGGTCGTAGATCTCGAGCAGCTCTCCCGCCGCGGCGTCGCCCCAGGCAACGGCGGCGCCAAGGGCAGCCAGGGCCAGCGGACGGAACAGCGGTGTGCGTTGTTGTCTGGGTGCGGTCATTCGGATTCTCCGGGTTCAGGGTTGGGTCTTGAGCGGTGGTCTGAGGATCGGCTGGCCGCTGGAGGCGACGCCTTTCCCGAAATTCGGTAGGCCTGGTTGTAGAGCCGGGGATGGCGATGAATCCAGTAGGGGGCCTTCAGGCGCTCCCTCCAGCGGTCGAGCACGACGGGGTCGGACTGGATCCGGCAGTCGCCCCAGTCGAGGAAGGCATGCTGGCGCTGGCTGTCCCAGTCGACGTTGATCATGCTGACGGCCCGGACTTCTTCGTTGGTCTCGATGAAGCGGAAGAAGGGCTCGTACCAGGCATCCCAGTAGGCCTCGCCGGTTCGCCGCTTCTGGCTCTGGGTGTAGCGGACCGCGCTGGCCTCGGCAACCATCAGAGGCTTGCCCTTCTGGCGGGCGATGGCCACCAGGCGGTCGCGGTTCGATCCCTTGAAATAGCCGTCCTCGTCCACCTGGAAGAAACTTACGGCGATCCAGTCGACGTACTCGTCGCCCGGATACCAGGCCATGACATCGTGCTCCTGGTAGGTGGGCAGCAAGGCGAACGAGTGCCAGACCAGCAGGATGCTCGGATAGGCGCGCATCGCGCGGGCCATCGCGCGGTAGGCGTTGACGAAGGCCTCGGGCGGATAGCGGTTGTGGGGACCGTCGAACTCGTAGCCGATGCGGACGAAAACCGGGCGGCCCAGCGTACCGAGGCGCTGGGCGAGGGCCTGGACGCGGACATCCTCGCGGCCCTCGGCGATGGCGAACAGCTCGTCGCGCGACAGCCACAGGCCCACCTGGATCAGCAGCGGGTCGTTGGTCCGGAGGAGATAGCGCAGATCTTGGTGGTGGTCGCCCGGCTCGTTGGCGTGGGGTCGATCCAGGCCGCTGCCGGTGAGCGAGGTATAGATCGTCGCGCCGGCCGGCAGCGGCAGATGCAGGCCCTGCCCCACGACGTTCTCGACGTAGTCGTCGAACTCCTCCCGGCTCTGTCCGGCGATAAAAATCACCGAACGCGCCTCCTCCCCGGGTTCCGACGCGAAACCCTCCCCACCCATCAGCAGCAGGCCGGCTATCGCGATCACCCGCCTCACTGGGCGCTCCGCAGGGCAAAGCTCAGCCAGACCATGCCGCGCTTGAGCAGTCCGGGACGTGCGCGGGAGATCATGACTTTGGCCAACTGGCCAATTTCGTCGACGCCGAGCGAATCGGGCCGAACCTCGATCAGCACTTTGAGCATCGAGGCGTCGGGCGGAAGCGAGCGGATGATGTTGTGCTCGGCCGCTCCCTGCTCCTGGGACTGAATCTGGCGGACGGTCCCGTGAACGAAGCGGCCAGCGCCGATAAGGTAGATGTGGGCGTGGTCGCCTACCGCGATGCTGTCGATGAAGTGGCGGCCGAAGTAGGCCTCGACAAACAGGGTGGAGCCGTCCGCAATGCGCAGGATCTCGTCGCCCGGCATGACCGACTGGCCGTTGAGCGCGAGGCGCTGCCACACTACGCCCTCCACCGGACTGGCCACCTCGTAGAAATGGCCGGCCTGGAGGTAGTCCCGGGCGACCGCGATCTGGTGTTCGGCGCTCTGGTGCTGGATCTGCAGCTCGATGCGCTGCATCTCCTGCTTCTGGATTTCGAGCCGGTGGTTGTCGATAGCCCGCTGTATGCTTTCGCCGACCGGAGAGTCGCCAACCCCCACGCCCGCCCCGGCCTGGGCTATCCCGCGGCCCAGGCGCTCGGCTTCCGACTGGGCGCTATGCAGCACGCGGCTGGCCTCGACCAACTGCTCCTGGGCCTGCTGCCACTGCGCGGCGGTGATGATGCCATCCTCGTACAGCGGCTGAAGGCGCTCGGCACTGGTGCGCCGGACCTCGTGTTCACGGGCGGCGATGTCGAGGGTGGCCTGGGCATTGGCCTGGCGGGAACGCATCGACGCCAGGAACTCGGCCTGGAGCATTTCCAGCTCCTTGGAGCGCTGGTCGAGGTCGGCGCGGCGCAGCGCCAGCGCCTCGTCGAGGTGCGCGATCTGGGTTTGGAGCTTGCGGCGAAGAAACTCCAGGTCGTCCAATTCGCGCTGCACCTGGCGCTGGTTGCGGCCCACGCGGGCGACGACGGCGCCCGGGTCCACCTCGTTGCCCTCGAAAAAGGGAATCTCCTCGATCCGGCCCGCGTCCTGGGCCTGAATGGAAACGCCCCGCGCATTGACTAGCGAGCGCATGCTGGCCGGGAACATCGGCGGAAGGAAAAGCGCCCAGAGAGAGAGGCCTATGAGTGCCAAGGCCAGCGAGAGCTTGGCGGTGCGCAGAATCTGGTCGCGGGAAAGGCTCATTGCACCACCTTGCGCGTGAGGGCGGCGAGGGAACGGCGGATGCTGCCGCGATGGGCGATGGAATCACCGCCGGCCCGGGACGGCTCGAGCGCGGGCTCGATGCAGGCCATGATGGAGAAGAAGTTCATCCACAACACGTAGATCGTCAGGGCGAGAATCAGCCCCAGGTTCTCGTCCCATATCAGCTTGGCCTGCCCGCCCCGCAGGTAGAAATAGATGAAGCCGCCCATCGTCAGACCGGTCACGCAGAGATGCGGCCAGAGCACCGCCCAGTTGATTGTGGTGTGGCTGCGGGTGCTGTCCTTGAGGGTGACTTTGAAGCTGCTTCCGAAGGGTCTGAGCAGGGTGCGGATGGCGGCGCCCAGCATGTGGAATATGCTCACGTGGCGACCGATCTCGGATACGATGGGCACCACCTTGCGGTCGGTGAGCCAGTAGAGGCCCAGCATCGACACCCACATGCGCGGGAGGAGCATCATCAGCAGGTGGCCCTGATTCGACTGGAAGGGCGGCACACTGGTCCACCAGAACACGATGGGCGAGATCATGATGAGAAACGCCCAGGCGGAGCTGAGGTAGAACAGGGCGGGATCGAGATAGAAGAGGCGGTCGAGGAGCGAGAGCCGCCGGGTGAGAATGGGGCCTCCGCGCTGGAAGAGCGCCTGGAGGGTTCCGCAGCACCAGCGCACGCGCTGCTTGATGAACTCGCTCAGGGTGCCCGCCGCCTGGCCCACCGCGAGCGGCTCGTTGTGGTAGCGGGTTATCCAGCCGTGCTGCTTGAGGGCGTAGGTGAGGAATATATCCTCGCAGATGGTCTTCTCGGGAAACCCGCCGATCGCGTCGAGGTAGGCCCGGCGGACGACGAAATTGGAGCCGTAGCAGAATGCGTTGTCCCAGTTGTCGCGGCACGGCTGGATCATGTCGGTAAACACCCGCTGGTCCTCGGGCCAGGCCTGCTGGCCTCCTAGGTTATGCTGGATGGCGTCGGCATTGGCGAAGTGCTGGGGCGTCTGTACGATGCCGATGCGCGGGTCGGTGAAGTAGCCCAGGGTGCGGCGCAGAATCTGGGGGAAGGCCACGAAGTCGGCATCGAGACTCAGAATGAATTCGCCCCGGGCATGGCGGAGACCGTTGTTCATGTTGCCCGCCTTGAAGCCCTTCCGCTCGCTGCGGGCGAGGTAGCGGACGCCCTCCTCCTCGCAAAGCTCCCGGAGCCACGCGCGGTTTCCATCGTCGAGCACCCACACGGTGAAGTTTGGATAGTCGATCGCCTTCGCGGCCTGCAGGGTGGGCCGAAGCAGCTCGACCGGCTCGTTGAGGGTGGGAACGAACACATCGACGCTCGGCGGGGTGGCGAAGGGCAACGGGGCCGTATCGACCGGGGGCGTACGTGGACGCGACACGAGGATCATCAGGTGCCACGACAGCAGCAGCACCGCCCCCACTTCGGCGAGAAAGAAATTCCACTGCCAGACCGAGGCGAAGCTGGGTTCGAGCATGGGCAGAGTGCTCTCCGCGCGCCAAAGGATGTAGCGGGCGTTGAAAAACACCGCGAGCGCGAACAGGAACAGCCGGATGCGCACATCGCGGTTAGAGAGCGTCGAAAGCAACAGGGTTAGCCCGATACACAGCAGCAGGTTAACATAGAAACCTTGGAAGGCTGGAATCATAGGGGTCGTTGCCGGAGGGACGCTGGATTTTGCGATGCAGAGCGGCGACCATATTATAATGGCTTCCCCGGCATGTCAATCGGGGGAACCTTCACTCACAGGGCAAACGCATCAGAATCGTGTGTAGTGCGGCGGCTTGCCTGCCCCGCCGGAGCTTTAGCCCGAGTTCCGCAGTTGTTCGGGAGGTTTTGTTGATAATCAAGGACTTACG
>CBFGVE010000010.1:0-16659 GCA_965651915.1 uncultured bacterium | reverse complement strand
CTCGATGCGCTGGACCTTGATGGGGTCGAAGACGGTGATGGCGTGACCGACCGCGCTCTGCTCCTGGGCGGGCGCGGCGATGAACAGTTCGCCCAGGTCGGCTACGGCGTCGCGGAGGACGCGTAGCCCCGTGGCGTGGATGCCGTCGTCGTTGCAGAGAAGAAAGTCCATGGCGCGCACTCTCGCAGGTTCCCCAGAGGCGGTCAAGCGCGCCCGGGAGCCGGGTGGGGATTTCCCCCGTAGGTTTGCGTCGGATCTGCCCGTGCCAGGCGCAATCTGGAGGTTCGCGGGCTCAGTGCCTTAGCAGCCATAGCGCAAAGGCAACCAGCAGGAGTGCGGCAGTGATTCGGACGGCCGTCTTCCGGCCCGGGGGAAGGTTGGGAAAGGGATAGTGGCAAATCGGACAGTGGTTGCTGTTGGCCGGAACTTCGCAGGCACAGGAGGGGCATTCGCGTTTGCCGAAATCGTGGTGGGGATCGATCTTCACGGAGGAGATGCGGGTGGTGGGTCGTCGACAAAGCGGAAGATGGTCTCGTCGGGTTTGGCTAGACCGACTTCGTGGGCAATGCGCTCGACATAGCGGGGCTCGTTGCGAAAGCGCTCCTGCTTGAGCCTCAGGGTGTTCAGCATCTCCTCCTCCAGCCGGATTTCGTCGAGCAAGGCCGCTTCGCGGGCCTGGAAGGCCCGGTACTGCTGGTACTGGGGGACGAACATGACCATGACGGCCACCGCCAGCAGTATGCCGAGGGCTACCCCGGCAAATCGATAGACTATGACCCAGAAGTTCATCGGCAGCGTTGGCGGAATAGGGTGCGTGTTTTCACAGTCATGCCATCACTCTACGCCAGAGGGCTTTGGATGGCAAGCGGTCAGCGAGCCGGCACTTCTTCGCTGATGCGGAAGCCCAGCAGGCGTAGGCCGTTGAGAATGACCAGAACAGTGCTGCCTTCGTGTCCGATAACCGCGAGGGGGAGGGGGAGGTGGCCGATGAACGCGGCGGCGAGCAGGACAATCATCACCCCGAAGGCGAAGACAAGGTTCTGCCGGATGATGCGCTGGGTTTTTCGGGCGAGGGCAATGGCATAGGGAATGTGCCGAAGGTCGTCGGCCATAAGCACCAGGTCGGCCGTCTCCAGCGCCACGTCGGTACCGCTGATGCCCATGGAGATGCCGAGGTCGGCAGCGGCAAGCGCGGGCGTGTCGTTGATGCCGTCCCCGGCCATGGCGATGGTGCCGAAGCGCCCCTGCAAGCGCTCGATGACCCGCAGCTTCTGCTCGGGCATCAGTTCGGCCTCGTAGTCGATTCCGAGTTCGCCGGCAATCGCAGCGGCGACGTCGCGGTGGTCGCCGGTGAGCATGACCAGGCTCCGTATGCCCAGTCCCTGAAGCTGGCGGATGGCCTGGGCGGCTTCGGGACGCAGGGTGTCGGCTATCGCGAGCAGGCCCAGAACCCGGTGCCCGACACCGACGTATACGACCGTTTTCCCTTGCTCGGAGCGTTGCTGGGCTGCGGTCCGCAGCAAGTCGGGAATGGTCAGCCCCTTCGCCGAAAGCAGCTCGGGATGCCCGATTACCACCGCGCGTCCTTCGACTGTGGCTTCAATACCCCGGCCGGCATTCGCCTGTAGGCCATTGCTCTCCAGAAGGGCGACGCCTCTCTCCCGGGCAAACTCGCAGATGGCGGCGGCCAGGGGATGCTCGGACTGGCTTTCTGCCGAGGCGGCGATTTGAAGAAGCTCCGTTTCTTGGACGCCCTCGGCCGCCACGATGTCGGTGACCTGTGGACGCCCGAGGGTGAGGGTGCCGGTTTTGTCGAACGCGATGGCCTTTAGCGCAGCGGTATGCTCCAGGTGCCGTCCGCCCTTGAACAGCACGCCTCCCCGTGCCGCGCGGGTAATCGCCGAAAGCAGTGCGGCAGGGATGGAAATCACCACCGCGCAGGGCGAGGCCACCACCAGCACGGTCATCGCCCGGTAGAAGGCCCGGGCGAAATCCTCGCCAAGGAAGGCGAGGGGGATGGCCAAGGTCAGGGCCGACAGCGCGAGCACCGCCAGGGTGTAGCGCTCGCCGAACCAGTTGGTAAAGTGGTGGCTCTGGGCCCGCTCGGTCTGGGCTTCCTCGACGAGCTGGATGATGCGGGCAAGGGCGGTTTGTCCGGCCGGCTGGGTGACCTGGACCTCGATCGCCCCCTGCTGGTTGAGCGTGGCGGCGAAAACAGCGTCGCCTTGCGCGCGGGAGACCGGCATCGACTCCCCGGTCAGCACCGCCTGGTTCACCTGGGTGGAACCCTCCACGATGATTCCGTCGGAAGGAATACGCTCGCCGGGGCGCACCCGCACCAGGTCTCCCACGACCAGCTCTTCAACGGGAACCCGGACTTCTCGCCCATCGCGCATTACGAGGGCCTCCTCGGGGGCAAGGTCCATGAGCGATTCGATGGCCCTCCGGGTGCGTCCCAGCACGTAGCGCTCCAGCGTGCCGCTCAGTGAAAAGAGGAAAAGCAGAATGGCGCCCTCCCGCCACTGGTCGATGAAGGCCGCGCCGCCGGCGGCGGCGACCATGAGGAGGTCGACATTTACGCGGAGCTGGAAGAGGTCGGCGATCGCCTGTCGCGCGGCGAAGAATCCGCCCGCGAGATAGGAGATGAAAAACGCTGCCAGTACCGCTAGCGGGCTCAGGAGCCCGGTGGCATCGCCCAGCCAGCCGGCGAGCAGTCCCGCCAGGCAGAGCGCGGTCATCGCCGCCATGGTTAGCCGCTCGCGGCTTTCCTCGGCATGGGCGGCCTGAACCTCGGCGCGGGTTCTGGTTTTGGATGCGCTACGGCGGGGTGCATGTGAGTGGTGCGAACTCATAGTCCGGGACTCCGATCCTTGGAGAATGCAGACCGCATAGTGTCCTATGCTTGGACAATAGGCAACCCCGGCGTGCGGCGCGCGGCACTCGCGTACCGCGCCGCACCCGGCGCTAGCATAAGGCAGTCGGGGAAACACCTAGCTGCGGGCGGGGCGCTAGCTGCCCAGATGGGCGATGCCTATGATCAGAAGGATGAAGATCAGGCCGCCAGCGAGCGCGGTGGAGAGCCCTTTGATGTCGTAGGCCGGGAGTCGGCCGAACTCCCAGTTCGAGCCTGGCCACAGCTTTTCGCGGTTGAAGCGGGCGGGGTCGCGCCGGGTTTCCTCTATCTGCCGGGCGTCCTCCGCGTGGTCGGGGTCCACCGGGGTGCGCTGCTTGGCATAGAAGTAGTTTAGCCGGCTTTCGTCGAGCGGCTTGGTGAGCGAACCCACGAGAAGGACTGCGAGGAAGGGGAACAGCAGTCGGAAGAGCAGGCTGATCATCTCCACCCGGGAGGGAGTGGTGCGGGATAGGTCCAGGCCCAGCAGGTGAAGCAGATACAGCTCCGGCTTGAAGAAGCCCGAGCCATAGCGGCGGCCCTCGGTGTCCATGCGGATTCCGCCATCCCAGAAAACCGCGCGGGCGGCGGGTTCGTAGGTCTGGTCGAAGCGCTCGCCCAGGGCCAGCGCCGCTGGGCGCTCGCCGGTGGCCAAGCCTTCGGCGGCAAGCAGCTCCCAGTCGGCTATGCGCTTCTCGCGGTGGGCTACGTCACGCTCGCTGGCGACATAGCTTTTCACCAGGGAGGGCGAGCGGACTTCGAGCAGCAGGGACGGATTGTGCTTTGCGCCGGGCCAGGCCATCACCACGGCGGGAATCACCAGGGTCATGAGGAGGGCGAGGCCCATCGAGGCCCACACCGCGGCGGTATTGGTCCGCCGCCACAGGAATCCCATGAGCATGGCCGGACCGCAGCACAGGTTGATCAGCAGCATGAACTTCCACATGCGGAAGATGCTCTCGGCGTTGAGGGCGAACACCACGGCGCCCACGATGTAGACAAGGGTCAGCAGTCGGCCCGCGTTCACATAGTGCGCTTCGCTGCGGTTGGGGACGAGCGGCTTGTAGATATTGTGGGTGAGCAGCCCCGACACGGTCATCATGTGCATGTCGGCGGAACTCATGAACGCGGCCATCAGGCAGGCGATGAGGAGGCCAAGCAGGCCGACCGGGAGCAGGGTGCGGGCCGCCTGTCCCCACAGCAGGTCGGGGTCGCCGGTCTGTTCGCCGAAGAGGCCGATGATCAGCAGGGCGAGCACAATCCAGAACACCCCGGCGATCCCCTTGGTGAGCTGCCCGGTGAGTCCGCCCCAGCTCGCCACCTTGTCGGTGCGGGCTGCACCGGCGACGACGAGATTGTTCGAGTAGGCGATATTGCCGGCGAGGCCGATGAACGCCATGATGGTGATGTTGTACCAGGTGAACTCCACCCACCGCGGGTTGCCCAGCAGCTCGAACATCGTCTGGGGCAGCGACCGGTGGATGGCCTCGAACGGTCCCAGGAACCCGCTCGTGCCGTGCAGGGTGTTGAGCTGGACCATGGCGAAGGGAACGAGGAGCACCGTGAGGATGAGGATGAATATCCCCTGGAGCGTATCGGTGTAGACCGCTGCCTCCAGTCCGCCGGTGGCGGCGTAGAGGAAGACGATGATGGCGATGGCCACGACCAGAAAAGCCCGGTTCACATAGCTGAAGTGGCTGGTGGGGCGGATCAGCCGCAGCTCGTCGAGGCGGGTCCGCTCCTGCTCGCTCAGCAGTTCGGCTGGCTGGCTGGAAAGGTAGCCCAGCTCGGTGGCCATGTCGTACTCGGCCCGCTCGGCGACGGAGAGCGCTTCGACCGGCTTCTCGGTGATGGCCATGATTGTTTTCGACATGGCGTAGAGGCCCATGCCTCCGACCATGAGGAACAGGCAGGTCTGCGCGATGGCGTAGAGCCGGGCCAGCATGCGCGAATCGAAGCGCTCCTCGAAATAGCCCGCCATGCTCATCAGCCGGGTGCGGCGGAGCCACTTCGGGAACAGCCAGTTGATCGGGTAGCCAAAGCCGGCCATGATCGCCTGCTGCGTCGCGCCGGCTATCCCGTTCACGCCCACCACCGAAACGGTGGTGACGGCCGATTCGGTGCTGGTCGCCTGGCCAAACTGCGAAAAGGTCTGGAAGAAGCGGTTGAACTGGCGGCCGCCGAGAAAGAAATCCTCCTGGGTATGCACCTTCTTCATCACCCGGAAGCCGATGTAGAGCACAACCGCGAAATAGAAGGCGATGACGAGAAGGTCAGCGAGGTGAAGACCATAGAGATACATGGGATTCTCCAGAAATTTACCTAAAACGATTGAGAATTATTGAAACATATCAGAACGGCGCGTAGTATGCCAAGATCAATATCAAATAAGGCGAATTTGCCTGATTCCTTCTCCGCGAAAAAACTCATGAACTCAAAAAAAATCGACTACTTCGCCCAAATCGCCGCCACCCGCGTGGCCTACCGGGCCGATGTCATGCATTGTCCCGAACCGGCGCCGGTCCCAGATCTTCGTCTTCCCCTGGAGGCCGGGTCAGCCCCCGAACCTTACGAGCCCTACCAGACGCTGCGCAGCGCCGGTGATCTCCGGGATGAGCTTTTCCGAATGCGGGAGCGCTACGCCCCCTTTCTCGCCGATCTTGCGCCTTCGGTGGAATATACCCGCTGCTCGCGTGCGCTCAACAGTTTTGATTGGCGCATGGAAACCGACGCGGACCGCCGCGATTTTGGCCGCGTGTTCCGCGGCGAGGGGGAGTGGACTCCGGTTGCCATTCCGCATTATGGCGGACCGGTGGGCAACCACACGTCGTACTATCGCGCCCGTTTCCGGGTGAGCCCCGAGGAGCGCGAGCCGGGGCGCGTCTTTCTGCGCTTCAAGGCGGTGGACTATATCGCCGAGGTCTACCTGAACCAGCGATTGCTCGGCACCCACGAGGGATTTTTCGCGCCGTTCGAGTTCGATGCCACGCCGTGGCTCTCCGATGGCGACAACGTTTTGCTGGTCGTGGTTCACAACCGCGCCAAGCCCGAGAAAATCTACGCCGCCACCGGCATCGGCTGGGACGAGCCGGGGCTGGGCTGGCACCATTGCCCGCCGGGAATGGGCATCTGGCAGGATGTGCTAATCGAAGGTCGACCCCCTGTCCATGTGCATCAGATCTTCGTGCGCCCGCTGCTCGAAGAATCCTGCGCCGAGGCATGGGTGGAGTTGAGCAATACCGGGGCGGAGCCCAAGGCGGTCGCGTTGGAGATCTCGGTGCATGGCCAGAATTTCAGCCAGACGGTCATCGACCGGATGGAATGGAAGCCCGGCTGTACCTTCACGGTCGGTTTCGGCGATTCCTTCCAGGAAGCCCGCGCAATCCAGAGGGGCGTGCTCAATCAGGAAGTCGAACTGCCAGTCGAGCCCGGCCTGCTCAATCAGTTCCGCATACGTCTGGACCTTCCGGATTGCAGGCGCTGGTCCCCCGAGGAGCCCTGGCTCTACCAGATTCAGGTCCGCGTTATCGATGCCTCCAGGCAGGTCCGCGACGCGGCGGTGCAGCAGTTCGGAATGCGCTCGTTCAGCATCGACGATACGGAAGAGCCAAAGGGCCGCTTCCTTTTCAATGGCGAGCCGATACGGCTTCGGGGCGCCAACACCATGGGATACATGCAGGGCGACGTGGCGCGAAAGAACTGGGATCAGCTTGTCGAGGACATTCTGCTCGCGAAGATCGCCAACATGAACTTCCTCCGTTTGACGCAGCGCCCGGTGCAGCCCGAGATCTACGATTACTGCGACCGGCTGGGCATGATGACCCAGACCGATCTGCCACTTTTCGGAACGCTCCCCCGCGCGAAGTTCACCGAAGTCGTGCGGCAGGCCGGGGAGATGGAGCGGCTGATCCGCCCCCACGCCTGCAACATCATGGTTAGCTATATCAACGAGCCGGTCCCCAACAGCGAGAACAAGCCGCAACTATTCTGCAGCCGGGCCGACATGGAGCGCTTTTTCTCCGCCTGCGATATCGTGGTGCGCGAGCTGAATCCCGACCGGGCAATCAAATATGCCGATGGCGACTACGACCCGCCGGTTCCCGGCTATCCCGACCGCCATATCTACGGACTCTGGTACAACGGGCATGGCGGCGAATTTGGCCGCATGCATCGGGGCTATGGCGAGCCCATCCAGCGCGGCTGGTTCTACGGCTGCGGGGAGTTTGGTGCAGAGGGACTCGATCCCGCGGATGTGATGCGCGAGCACTATCCAAGGGAATGGCTGCCCTGGTCGCCGGAGGAGGATGCGGAGTGGACGCCCCACCGCATCGCCCGGGCGCAGTCGGGGAATTTTCACTACTTCTTCTACGACACCCCGCGCAGCCTGACGGCGTGGATCGCCGCGAGCCAGGCGTGGCAGGCCTGGGCCATGGGGATGCAGATGCGCGCCTTCCGCCGCCAGAATCTGATGAACTCCAGCGCCATCCACCTGTTCATCGACGCCTGGCCTGCAGGATGGATGAAGGCCATCATGGACGTGAAGCGGCAGCCCAAGCCGGCATTCTTCGCCTACCGCGAGGCGCTCGTGCCGCTCCGCGTCGATCTGCGCACCGACCGCTTCGCGCACTTCGCCGGCGAGGAGGCGGAGTTCGAGGCGTGGATCTACAACGACCGCAACCAGGCTCCGGCAGGCTGCCGTCTGGCCTATAGCCTCTGGCTTGATGGCGCTCTGCTGGCTGGCGGTGAATGCGCCGCCGATGTGCCGGTAGGGGAGGCGACAGCCCAGGGCCGGATCGCGTTCCGTCTGCCCGACCTGCCACACCGGACCGCTCTGGAAGTTCGCCTGGCGTTGCTCGACAGCCACCGGAAGGCGCTGCACGAGGAGTGCTGGCACAGCGAGGTCTGGCCCGCCAGCATGCTTCCGCTGGTCGATGCACGCATCTGGACGCCCCATCCCGGGACCGAGCTGGCGGAGTCCCTGCACCGGCTGGGCGCGCAGATCGGGTCCGACTTCGATTCGGCAGAGGCCTATCTGTTCGAGGGAGAGCCGGGTATTCGCGCCTACGCGGCGGACCTGGATCGCGTCGCCGCGAGGGTTCAACAGGGCGCCCGCGCGATCTTCGCTTCGCTGCCTCCGGGATCTCACGCCATCGGCGCGGACGAGGTGACGGTTCGCGCGAGCAGCATGAATGCGCTGCATTTCGCCTCGCGGGACACGTGCCATCCCTGGGTCGAGGGCTTCCAGCCCGGCGATTTCAAACATTGGTTCCACGAAGGGGAAAACCGCATCGTTCCGTTCCTGCCCTCTACTTTTACCGCCGAACGCTTCATCCCGGTGCTCGCTAGCGGCAACGTCAATGCCGAAGGCGAATGGGGCCCCGCGCTCGCCGTTGGCGAGCGGCAGGAGGGCAGTGGCTCGTGGGTGGTTTGCCAAATCGATCTCGCATATCGTATCAACTCCAATCCCGCCGCCCGCATGTTCGTGGCGCGGCTCTTCACAACAGGCTGATGATGAAAAGGTTTGCAGCAATGGCTTTATTCTCTTCTTTCGCGTTGAATCCGCTGCGGTCTGCCGCGGCCGACTTCGTGGTCGCGCCCAATGGGAGCGACACCAATCCCGGCACGGTCGAACAGCCTCTGGCAAGCCTGGAGGCGGCGCGTGACGCGGTCCGTAGGCTCACCAGCGAAGGCGACGCCATTCCCGAAGGGGGTGTGCGCGTCCTGCTGCGCGGCGGGCGCTACTTCATCGACAAAACCTTCGAGCTGGATCACCGCGACAGCGGGCGAGAGGGATCCCCGGTGGTGTTCGCCTCCTATCCGGGCGAGACGGCGATTCTCGATGGCGGCGTGGTCATTCGTCCCGATGACATCCACCCGCTGTCCGATCCCCGCCTGCTCGAACGGGTCATCGACGAAGCGGCCCGCCCGCACATTCGCCAGATCAATCTCGCGACCTACGGATTTGACGAGATAGAGGCTTACGGGCCACGAGGATTCCGCCGGGCCTACCGCGCGGCTCCGCCTGAGCTGTTCATCGGCGGACAGCCCATGAGCCTAGCCCGCTGGCCCAACAAGGGCGAGAACCCCAATCCTTTGGGTGCGATTGTGGACCCGGGAAGCATGCCGTCAATGGGTGAATTCGATATGCGGCCCGCCGTGTTTCGCTTCGAGGTCGAGCGGGCGCTCCGGTGGGCCAAGGCCAGGGACCTCCACATATCCGGAATTTTTGGCCGCGAGTGGGCCGATGACACGCTGCCCATTGCCAAACTGGACGCCGAAGAGGGTACGATGACCACCGCCGTGCCCCATCTGTATGGCTTCCATCAGCGTCCGTTCTGTTCCTGGTACGCGGTAAACTTGCTGGAGGAGATTAATAGTCCCGGCGAATACTACATCGACCGCGAAGCCCGCATGCTCTACGTCTATCCCCCGGCTGGCGGTAATGAGTTGCTGGTGCAGGTGTCGCGCCTGGGCGAGGTCATGGTTGCCATTGAGGGTGCCTCATATGTCCACCTTCAGGGTTTGGTACTCGAGAATGCGCGTTCCAGCGGCATCTACATCGAGCGGGGTGCTTCCAACCGTGTGGTTGGCTGTACCCTGAGGAATCTGGGCGAACTGGCCATTCAGATCGGGCAGGGCACCGAGCCACTGCCCGAAGGACGGCACAACGGTCATGGCATCATGGCTCCGGGCGTGTCGGATCCAGCCCTCAGCAGCCGGAAAATGGGAAGCTGGCATGAGCACATCTACAAGTATCCGGCCGCCTACTTTCATGGCGGCTACGGCCACCACATTCAAAGCTGCGACATCTACAACACCGGGGCGGGCGGTATCCGGCTGTTTGGCGGCAACCGGAAAACGCTCGAACCGGGACGTCATGAGGTCGTCAACTGCGACATCCATCATGTGAACCGGCTCGACCGCACCTACAAGGCGCACATCAACCTCGAAGGCGTCGGCCACCGCATCGCCCACAACCACCTGCACCATTCCGAGGGACAGGCCATCTATCTGCACGGCAACGACCATGTCATCGAGTTCAACGAAATCGACCATGTGTGCGGTGATATCTCCGACATGGCGGCCATCTACATGGGACGTGATCCAAGCGAGTTAGGCCACGTCATCCGCCACAACTTCATGCACAATCTTTCCGATCCCCATCACGGCAGAGGCGCGGGCGTGCAGGCGATCTTTTTCGATGACGGAACCCTCTATGCCGCCCAGGTCGTTGGAAACGTATTCTACCGGGCCGGCAGCACCGGGGTTGTCAAGCATAACCTCGGCGGGGGGGCATCGGTGGCCAACAACATCGCTATAGAATGTCCGCCGCTCAAGGTTTTCACCTTCAAGACCGATACCACCGATCGCGCTATTCGAGCCATTCGCGACGAGGACGCTCCCTTACCTCCACAGCACAATAAAGTGCAGTACCACCGGGTGCGCGTAGAGGATCCCGACGATCTACGGGGTGTCCACATCGGTCACGAGCCCTACCGCTCGGCCTACCCCTATCTATACGAGTCCTGGACCACGGGCCGGAATGTAGGCGTGCAGCCCTACAACAATATTGAAACCAGCGACCTCAGCCAGTTTGCCGATGCCGAAAGACTGGACTTCAGCCTACGACCGGACGCCACAGTAGACCGCATTGTGGCCACGGGGGTTGTCGACCGGGTGCGGGGGATCGAGGTGGAGCGAGCTGCATTCGAACCCATACCCTTCGACCAGATTGGCCTGTACGTGGATGAGTATCGGAAGAGTACGGGAGTCCGCCGCATACGGGATGTGCCCTATCTGGGTGAGGATAGGCCACAGCGTATGGACCTCTATCTACCCCGAGGCAAGATTGATGAGCTTCGCCCAGCCGTGCTGCTCATTCACGGTGGCGGCTGGGCAACCGGAGCAAAGGACGCATCTCGGGAGCAGGCATTCGGTGAATTCATCGCATCGCAGGGCTATGTCGCTGCCAGTATCAGCTACACCCTGGCAAAGTTCGAGGGCAAGCCGTGGAAAAGCCCGATGGTGAAGCCCGGCTGGCCCGACAATATCCACGACTGCAAAAGCGCCTTGCGCTTTCTCCGCGCCCGCAGCGAGGACTACGGCATCGATCCCGAGCGCATCGCGGTGATGGGTGGATCAGCCGGTGGGCATCTCGCCCTGCTGACTGGATTGTCCGCCGGCAGCGACGAGCTGAATCGTGGCGGACTCTACACAGAGGAATCCAACCAGGTCAGCGGCATCATAAGCTTCTACGGCATCCCCGACGTGCGGCGCTGGGGAGGCAATGCCTTTCTCGGCGCCTCACTGGAGGAGGCCCCCGAAACCTGGGCGCTGGCCTCGCCGGTCGAGCACCTTTCCGATACCAGCCCACCGATCCTGCTGATTCATGGCGACCAAGACGCGACGGTGAAAATCGAGCTGGGCCAGGAGTTCGCTGATATTCTACGCGAACGGGGCCTCGACCACCAGTTCGTGATCATCGCAGGCGCACCGCATAGCTTCGCACTCGATGTGGGGGATACCGACTTGCGCCCGGTAGTCGGTGCCTTTCTCAGCCGGATATTCGGGCGCTGACTTTTATTGGGGCTTTGATGCCTTTGAAAAGGAACCAAAGGCAGTCTTTGCAGAAGGCGACGTCATGTGTCATCGCGGAAATGAAGCTGATCACTTTCCTGTTAGTTCCCTAGCGCGTACTGGAGAGCGATGAGGGTGTAGGCGGTGACCAGCACAGGATTGCCCTCCCAGTAGCGGCTGTCTTCGTTCTTCCAGTAGCCCTGGCCGGTGGCTGGGTCGATGCGCTGGGCGCTGAGCAGCTTCTTGATCAGCTCGGTGCGCCACACGAAGGGTTCGCCCTCGGCGGGGTGGATGACGTCACGTCCGAAGGCATTTAGCCCTTTAGCCATCACATTGTAGTAGTAGTAGAGCCCTTCGCGGCCGGTTCCCACGTTTTCGTCGAGGTTCCAGTGGCGCACCACCCATTGGTAGGTGGACTGGACGCGGGGGTCGTCGCGGTCGACGTTCGCGTAGATGTAGCTGAGCATGCCCGCGTAGCTCATGCTGCCAAAGGAGCTGAACTTGACCACGCCCTGCTCGTTGGTAAAGGTTCCTGCCCGGGTGTTCTCGGGATGGTAGGCAAAGCCTCCGATGTTGTCGAGATCGTCGGCGACCCAGCTTGCCTTGTTTACCTCGGGGTTGTTCTGCACGCTTTCAACGAACTTGGTGGCCGCTTCCCAGTCGAGGTCGACCCGCTTCTCGCCGGCGGGGCGCAGATCTTCCACATCCTCGGTCAGGCGCATGGCCTCGAAGGCGATATAGGAGTTGGAGAGATCGGCGTAGGCCCGGTCGGTCTGGGCGTCGTAGCCCATGCCGCCGTAGTACACGTCTCCCCCGGTGAGATGCTGGGACTTGGCCAGCCATGCGCGGGCGCGCTGTATCACCGGAACCAGCTCGCTATCGCCCAGCTTGTGGAGGGCGACCATGCAGATCGCGGTGTTGTAGTTCAGCAGTCCGCCGCCTTTCCGCTGCTCGCCGGGATCGGAGAAGATGGCGCCGTCCGGACGTGCGCGGGAGATGATGAAGTCCCTAGCCTTCGCAACGCCTTCGTCGTCGTTCCAGCCCGAGGCGACCAGGCCCCAGAGCGAGAGGGCGGTTAGAGCGGGGAACTGCGGGTCCGACCAGTGCCCGCCGTCCTGCTGCTGGGCGGCCAGCCAGTTCACCGCGCGGTCGATCGCCGCCTGGGTCTCGCGGATCAGCGATTCCTCGGGAGGCCACTTGGCCTGGTGCTGGGGCGTCAAGGTGGTTTCGGTTTGAGCGCCTGCGCTCAGTACAGAGGCGATCATGGAGATAGCGGCAAGTCGGGCGATTTTCATGGCATGCATTCCGTTGAAGAGGCTTAGGTTTGATCCTGCGGCTATTTATATATACGCTTGCCGCTCCGAGAAGGTTCAAGCGAGGATGAATTTTTCATCAGATTTGAAGAAAGCGCGGCGCTAGTTGACCTCCTCGAACGGTTCGCTGGTGATTTGGTCGCCTTTGCGCACCAGTTTTTCGATTTTCTTTTCGACCTCGGTTAGCTTGGCGGTGCAGGATCCAACCAGGCGCATGCCTTCCTCGAAGCGCTCCATCATGGTTTCAAGCGGAAGTTCGCCCTTCTCCATGTCGGCTACGATGCTTTCCAGGCGCTGGAGGGAGGCTTCGAAGCCGGGCTCGGGGCTGTTGTCTTGGGGTTTCGCGGGCATGGACTAGTCTCCGTGGGTTCGGGTTACCGTGGAATGAATTTTCCCCCGGGCGAGCAAGGTTTCGATCTCCTCGCCGGCCTGCGCGTCGGCCGGGCTTCGCAGGACTGCGCCCGAGGCGCTCCGGGTCACGCTGTAGCCTCTTTCCAGAACCGCCAGCGGGCTGAGCGCCCCTAGCCGGGATTCCAGAGTTCCGAAGCGGCGCTGCCGCTGGTGGAGATGGCTGTGGACGCCGCGTTCCAGCTTGGAGGCTCCATCGGCCAGACGGCGCTGCTGTCGCTCGATCCGCTGGGAGATCTGGCGCAGCAGCCGGGCCCGGGCCTGTTCGACCCGGCTGGCGTCGCCTC
Source organism: uncultured bacterium (assembly GCA_965651915.1). GTDB lineage: Bacteria > Verrucomicrobiota > Kiritimatiellia > CBFGVE01 > CBFGVE01 > CBFGVE01. Next base: position 3,184 of record CBFGVE010000010.1, on the reverse strand, counting down.
GAAGCCGGGCCTGTGGACTGCGTGCCCTGAGCCTCAGCTCCAGATCCCGCATGGCGCGCTGTCGGCGGGAAAGACCGGCTTCGATCCGGTGACGAAGAGACATCGACTGCTCATCCAGCCGCTGGCCCATCTCGCGGAGCGCCGCCTGGGCCTCGCGGGCGAGCCGGCGGGCAAGGGTCTGCAGCGACTGTTCAAAGTCTTCCTTGCGGCCCACCACCAGCTCGGCTGCTGCCGACGGGGTGGGGGCCCGGAGGTCGGCGGCGAGGTCGCTCAGGGTATAGTCCACCTCGTGGCCTACCGCCGAAATAACCGGGATGCGCGAAGCGGCGATCGCGCGGGCGACCGGTTCCTCGTTGAAGGCCCAGAGGTCCTCGATGCTGCCGCCGCCCCGGCCCACAATCATGACCTCGGCGCGGCCATCCTCGTTAAGCAGTTCAATCGCGGCGACGATCTCGCGGGCGGCGCCCTCGCCCTGGACCTTGCAGGGGGCCAGCAGCAGATGCAGGTTGGGGAAGCGGCGGCGGATGACGTTGAGGATATCGTGGATCGCGGCGCCGGTCGGCGAGGTGACCAGGCCGATGCAGCGGGGGAGGAAGGGGAGGGGCCGCTTGCGCGAAGGCTCGAACAGGCCCTCTGCGGCGAGTCGGGCCTTGAGCTTTTCGAGTTCGGCGAACATCGTTCCCAGCCCCGCCTCCTCGATCTGCCGGCAGATCATCTGATAGCGGCCGCCTGCATCGTAGATGGTTACCTCGCCCAGGGCCTTGACCTTCATTCCGTTCTTCAACTCGGTCTTTAGTCCGCGCTGGTTGCCTCGGAAGAGCACGGCGGAGATCTGGGCCTTGTCGTCCTTGAGGGTGAAGTAGGCGTGGCCGGACTGGGAGGGCTTGAAGCCGCTAACCTCGCCCTCGACCCAGACCGAGCCGATTTCATCTTCGAGCAGGGTGCGGGCCAGACGGTTCAGTTCGGAGACCCGGAGGACCCGCGGGCGGGCAGTGGGTGCACGAGGGGGAGGGGCGTTGAAATCGAATTCGGGTTCGTTCATGAGTGCTCCCTGGCCCAAAGGTGCGCAAAGAGCCTAGAGGCCAAGCTCGCTTTGCGCAGGGCGTGGTGGAGCGCTTGCCCATATGGGGAATGGCTGTGCATCCACAAAGCCTTAGGCCATCCCCCCGGAGCTGTCAAGGGGCGCGGATAGAATCACAGTGCCCATATTACGGCGGGTTGAAACCTGTTGCATTTCCAGGGGGCGTGTGTAGCTCGATAGATCTTACAACCTGATCAAAGTGGGATGTGAGTATTGACGAATGGGCGCTCACGCATTGGACTGCTAAACCGCGATCGCTGTGGAGCAGGATGTAAAGAAGGTAATCGTCGGATCCGATCCGAACGCCCCGTCAGTAAGTTCTCGAGATTCCAGGCGTGTGACACGAACACCCTCATGAGTCCACAATTCCGATTCGGAAACGAGTTCAAAAAAAGGCGGGAGAAGGCTCATCGTCAAGGTTGGGAAGTGGCTCGAACAAGGCGTTTTTATAAAAGGCAACAAGATTATCGTGATCGTTGACCGATTCAGCCGATTCCCTATAAAACAAGTGGTGAAAGACGATTTGTGCAGGCGTCTGCTGGTTTAGAAGAGTTGCGTAGGGTAATTCCGACACCAATGCTTCGCCGCGTTCCCATTGGATTGGAACGACGTAGGAGAAGCCACCAAGGGCCTCGTGATAGCGTTGGCCAGCGCTGCACCCGGAGAGGAAGATGAGTGCGAGAATGGTGGGAATGCCACGCAGGCTGTTGATAGTCATGAAGTCGCTTTCTGGGCTTTAGGGCGTGCTGGTGGGCTTGGGAAGGGCCTCGATCAACCGGTAATGGGTGGATGGGTTTGCGAGTTCATCGGAGTAGGTGTCCACCAGCCCAGTGCCCGGCTGGTCGTGGATGGTGTGCCAGATGCCATCGGCAAGGTTGGTGCTGTACTGGACCTGGTAGTGCCGAAATGGTACCGAGGGCCAGGAAAGCTGGATGCTTCCCTCATTTGGGCGAACAATCATCAGCGTCGATGAAAAAGGTGCCAGTATCCCATGGTCCCCGACAATGGCATAGCGCTCTGGTGGGGTGTCGAACTCGAAGGAGAGAATATCGTACGCGACGTCCATGACGCAGAATCCGGTGCCGGACGATACAAAGGTCGACTCGAGATGTCCGGATAGCTCCACAGAAAAAGTGGTGGCCACGTCAACCCGGGCCGTCGCCGTTCCGACGAAAAGGTAGTCGTGATCGGGTGAACCCTGCTCGATGAGGGGGGCTAGTTCCAGGAGGAGCTCGTTGTGTCGGAGTTCTAGGGACCAGTTGTCTCCGACCATCATCGAGTGCGAATGGATAAGCACTGAAGCGCGATAGGTGACGGTTCCATGGCCTTCACTGGCCCCCGCGATAGCAAGTTGATCGCGGATCCTGAAGGCCCCACCAAGGTGGTTGGTGGTATCTACACTCGGATAGCCATGGGGGACTTCAACGTGGGACAGATGAGTGATGGTGGCCCTTTTCGGTGCGTGCCGAACCTCGGCCTGCCCGACGGAGTGAAATACTAGATCGTCGGAAAAATAAAGGAAGTAATTGGTAACCAGTACTTCGCTTGTCCCCGTGCCGTTGGTCGAAGATAGAATCGGGCTTCCAAGGTTCACGAACGCCTCCGTCCAAAGTGGATCGGCATAGGTTGGCGGCCCGGAAAGCAGGAGGGCGAGAATGGAGATATGAAGCGGTTTCATACATCAACCGGGTCGGTCAGGAGTCACGGTAGTAGGAATGCACTGACTGGTGATCAATACCATCTAGGTCTTGTGGATGGCAATGAAATGAGTGGACCCGGGCGCTTTCTGGAGCATGGCGCAGTCTGGCGCACTCATCCGGGGCGCGGTGGTGTTTTGAGACCTGATTTCAGGGGCTAGGGTCGATGGCGCCTCCGTGGCCAGGAGTTCGCTATCGTGTCCTTATCCCCACCTTCGTCGTGAACTTTGCCGAGAACTCGATCGAGTGAGTTCTCGGCAAAGTGCACGAGGAAGTATGGGAAATCGAGTCCGACTGCCGGAGTGCAGCGGCGACCACCGAGGTCAAGGGAGCGACAATGGAAATTGTCTTCCCACGCTCTTCCGGCTTGCCCGGGGGAGCGGAATGATTGGGAGCGCGGCGTACG
>CBFGVE010000009.1:0-16688 GCA_965651915.1 uncultured bacterium | reverse complement strand
GTCATGGCGCCGACCGCGACCACCAGGGGGAGGGAGGGAAGCGGGAATGACCGGGCCACGACCTCCAGAGGCGCGGCGTGCTGGTCGGTCGCGGAGCTGAGCGCCGGGGCCCCTACGGAACCGATAGCTACGAAGCCCACCGCCGCATAGAGGAGTGCCGACACCACGAGGGTCGCCACGATGGCTCGGGGAATAGTGCGGCGGGGATTGCGCACTTCCTCGCCCATAGTGGCGATTCGGCCATAGCCCGTATAGGCCACGAACATCAGCGCGGTCGCATAGAGCACGGCGCGGAGGCCACCCGACTCGGTATCGGGGAAGAAGGGTGCCAGATGGCCCTGCCCATTGCTCAGGGCCTGCGGGAGCCCCCCCAGCACGAACGAGACCAGGGAGAGGAGGGTAATCGCGACGATGGCGACATTTACCGCGTTGGAGCGGCGGATGCCGCCGAGAACCGTAAGCGTGAGCGCCACGCTGGTGGCCAGCGCAAGCGGGGTGAGCAAGCACGCATCGAGCTGAAAGGTGTGGAGGAAATAGCCCGCGAAACCCAGCGCGGCGGTGGCGGCCGAAGCGCTCTTCGCACAGAGGAACATCCAGCCCGCCGTAAACCCGAGGGAGGGGCGGAGGTAATGGTAGCCATACTCGTAGGTGCCTCCGCTGACCGGATGATTCGCGGCAAGCTGCGCACTGCTCAGCGCGTTGCAAAGAGCGACAAAGGCGGCGAGGCCTATGGCCAGCAGCACGGCCGGGCCGGCGACACCCGCAGCCACGCCGATGCTAACGAACACGCCGGTGCCGACAATGGAGCCCAGCCCCATCATGGTGGCTCCGAACACGCCAAGCTCACGGCGCAGGGTTCGGCTTGGCTGGCTCATCTCGGACCTCCGGGAAATGGGGGTGGAAGGAAAGCCCCCAGCTATCCTGCCATGCGGCACTACGCCACGACCGGGGAAAAGCCCTTGTACCCCACCAGGAAGGTAGCGTCAACCCCACCCCTCGACTCCACCAGCGGACCCCGCGGCACAACAGCTAACGGACGGAGCCGGCTACTGCGCTAAGGCCTTCCGGAATCATGAGACAGCCAAAGTAAGATCATCGCAAGGACAAGAAGCCCGAGAATTACTCCGCAGAGCCTGGCTACATTCCTAACGGTAGTTCTGTCTAGGCTTGATTTTGCCACAACCACGAATGCAGCAAGCAAACCCAGCACCAAAAGAAAATTGTCCACGGCTAGCTATCAGGTGAGACGACCTTGCTTGTGGAACCGGTTTTGCCCAGTTTCAGGTCAATACTTTCTAGAAGCCCCACGATTCTGTTGAGCTTCCAGTACCAGCATAGTATCTCCCGAAAAATCAGCATCACGATAACTGTGATGAAAAAGCCAATTAAGAGCGTCTTAATGAATTCCTCCATACACACCTCCTATTAATCTTCAGTTTATACATTACACCCAACAACATCAGCAGCGGGATCTATCATCCGATGTTGAAACGTCCACCTCGGCAGCTCCAAGAATCCAGACAACAAGGGACAAACAAAAACGAGATGGCTGATCGACCAGCAAAAAACGTGGGAATTTCGTCTGAGCCAGGTGAACCAGGGGATCTCCTGCAGAGACAAAAACAAAACCAAGAATTTTCTCCAGACCTTCATGTAGAATGCTGTGGTGAGGTAGGGAGAGCAGTATGGCAAGCGGCACAAGTGCCACGACATAAACGACCGGCCAACACAGGGGAGCAACCCATAGCGGAACATGCGAATATATGGGCGGTAAGAAAGAAAGGGGTATCCCAAGGACTAGACCCGCAAAAGTGGCACGGGCAATATTGTAGGAAAGCGTAGCTCGCCACAGGATCCGCTGCCGATCCTCCTTGAAATTAAACCTATGCTTCACTGAGCCTACGGAAAAAACCTCCTCTCCTCGCTAGCGCCGGCATGGCACAGGCAAGGAGAGGAGGGCGGTTATTACCAGACCCAGCGAGCGCCGAGGCTCAGGTTGTCTGCCTGATTGATAATGTCGTAGGAGCCGTAGAAGGAAATTGATTCGGAAAGAAGATATTCAATGCCGCCACCCCAGCCGATTTCTGTGCCATCAAGCTCAACGCCAAAGTCCACACCAAACACTTTGAACGTGACGTCGGCTTCTACACGGTGGAGACCAACGTGACCAAACCACCGCAGATTGTCGATTCCGGTAATGGGTCCTCCAGCGACCGCACTCAACGAGATGTCCGTCAGATCAATGTGATCGGTGCTGAAAAGCGAGTACTGAAGCTTGCCCCCGACGTTAATCGGAGCATCTAGCCCGGTCCGCCAAAGAAGGCCAGCACCGAGCATTTCCCCGCTTTCACTGCTCAGATCGCCGAACTCCCCCACTCCACCGTTTGCAAACACATGGATGTTCCCACCCATATTCAAACCAACTCGGCCTCCAAATGAGTCGATGTAGCCCAGTGTTGCGCCACCTTCCAGGGAGAGCCCTGTAGCCTCATGATTTACCAGATGTGCAGATGGAAGGGTCAGAATATCGGCGTCTGCCACCACTGCGGCGAAGGCAGCACCCATTACCATTGCAGCCATTGAGCGTATTGATCTCATTCGTCTCTCCTCGTTTTGTTGTTATCGCAGCACACCGTGCACCGCTAAAATGATGTCGACTGGTATCTCACGTCTGAAACGCGCTTTCCGCCGTCGAACTTTATGACCACCGTTAGGGTTCGCTGCGACTGGGAGCGCGCCCCTGAAGACTGCGAAGCTTGCGAACTCGCGCTCGCCCCTCCCACTACTCCACCAGCCACGCTACCCACACCCGCCAAAAGGGCAGTTCCCAGGCCAACGCCTGCCGACTCGCGCTTACTGGACGACGAGTGGGTGCTTTCGGTCGAGATCTTGTCGTAGATCCAGGTTTCATTGCCTTCGGCATCCTGTGTAACCATGTTGGGCGACCCTAGCGTTGTTGCGACATCGGCCTGGCTCATCCCCTTGCTAATGCTGCTTTGCACCAAGCCCAAGGTCATCTTCTGTTCCCCGGTGGAGCCTAGTGCCTCGCGGTGCTGAGCCGCAGTCGGCTGTGGCTGAGTTGTCATGCACCCCCCAGCAACCACCACTACTGCGCCCCAGATACCCAGTGTCCTCATGCTAAGCTGTCTCATTAGATTTTCTCCCTTTCGATGAACAATCCCTTCTCCAGCTTCGTGAAGAACGCCTGGTAGTACTCCGGCTCAGTGACGGCTTCATACCTGATGTTCCCTCCTCCGCTCTGCGCCAATCTTGCGGACATCCGGACTCTGGTTTCCTCGCCGAACGCTGCGACGGTCACCGTGGCCTCTATGCTGGTGAAGGTGTGTCGACTAACTCCACCCATCGAACCCATAAAGCCTTTGGCGAATGCGGTCGAAGCTTCGTCTACATCTTCCTCATGAAGCTGCTTTGAAGCTGAAAGCAGACCCAGCTCAGTATTGGCATTCTGTACGGAAAACCCATCATCCTGAAGTACCGCCAGGGCTACAGTCAGAACCTTCTTGACATCACCGGCGGGGATTTGTCGGGTTTGCATTTGCCTGATCTGTAGCTGGGTCAGCTCGGGCTTCTTGTTTCGCTCGATTGCAGCCTTCCTACTGTTTGCTTGCATTGCGGCAAGCCCTCCCAGGGCCAGGTTGGCGCATCCCGTGCCAGCCAGCAGCGATGGCACCGTGATTGCAACGAGGAAAACACAGGTCCAGAAGGGCGGTTTTTCCGCTTTCGTTCTCATTGTAAAAGCCCACCTATCATGGCGTTGCATAGAATTCGAAGCCGATGTCCGGCAGGGTCCACCCCCATCGGGTGGTAAAGAAGTAACATTGTCGCTATATTAACGACAAGAAGTTTTTTTCGCTATTTTTGCGACAAACCGCGAGGCGGCTAATCTGGCCGTCCGCAATGAAGAAAACTATCCATGCAGCGGACTACCAGGCCCTCATCGAGTGGCTGCGGTCCGAACGCAGACAGCGCGGCATCACTATGCGCGACCTGGCTGCCACCCTGCACGTTCATCATTCTTGGATTGGCAGGATCGAACAGGGGGAGCGGCGTCTCGACCTATTGGAGTATGCGCACCTTTGCAGGGCCATTGGCTGCAACCCCATGACTGGGCTTACCCTGCTGCTATCGCATCAGGACAGTGGCCTCCCACTTCTCGCGGCAGAGGCCCGTACGGAGTACCAAACTCGTGTGTTGGGTCATCAAAAAGACAGGGCCAGCCAAAAGCACACGCGTACAGTTGGATCGAGCCGTCATCGACGCAAAGTCGGGGAACAAGTGGAGCAGGTAGAATTTCGGCAAGGCCGTTACCACCGTGTTCGCGGCCCCCGCCACCCTCACTCTTAAGCGCACTAACGCGAACCGAAGTGAGGCGGACGAATTATCGCGCTGGCCCAGCGCCATTTCCCACCCGCCCCTCCAGCTCGCCGGGGTGCGGAACGATCCCGCCTGGGGATCTTGCGGCGCAAAAACTACCGGGCGGGGCGCCACCCACTGCCCGGGCTCGGCAGCAGGGTCGATCCCCGAGGGAATGGTCGTGCCCTCTGAGGAAGCTCGAAGGACGCTTGGCGGGAGCCTAGGCTACATGTTCAGCGGAATCGGATTGCGCTTGGGCTGATTCACGGTGGCCTTTTTGACGCCGATGCGCGCGTCCACAATCCAGCAGCCCTTGCCCGGCTCCATCGCGAAGATGGGGTTGAGATCCAGCTCGTAGATCTCGGGGATCTCCTCGACCATGGTCGAGATGCGCAGGAGCACGTCCTCCAGCGCCTTCATGTCGGCTGGTGGATGGCCGCGGTAGCCCTTGAGCAGGCGCGAGCCCTTGATGCCCCGCACCATCTGGGCCGCATCGCGGTCGGTAAGCGGAGTGACCCGGAAGACGACGTCCTTGAGAATTTCCACATGGATGCCGCCGAGGCCGAAGCCGATGAGCGGACCGAAGAGCGGATCCTCGGTGACGCCGATCATGATCTCGACCCCGCCCTTGAGCATCGGCTGGATGAGCACGCCGTCCATCGCGGAATCCTGGCCCTTCTCGCGAAGAATCGCCCGGATGCTCTCGAAGCCCTTGCTCACCTCCTCGGCGCTCTTGAGGTTGAGCAGCACGCCGCCGATATCGGTCTTGTGGACGATGGTCTCGGAGGCGAGCTTGACCGCCACCGGGAAGCCGACTTCGGTGGCGACCTTCGCCGCCTCGTCGGCGGTGCGGGCCATCCCGCCTTTCGGCACCGGCAACCCATAGGCCTGGAGCACCTCGCGGGTCTCCACGGCGGAGAGCCAGCCGTCGCCGCGGGCTCTGATCGCCTTCATGCAGATCTGGCGGGCGCGCGTTGGATTGGTGTTGTCCATGTCGGGAACGAGGCCCAGCGGGGTGTTGCGCCACTCGGCATACTCGACCATCTTCTGGAGCACCTTGGCGGTCGCCTCGGGGAAGAGGTAGGCGGGTATGGTCTCGTTACCCACGACAAGCGGAACGACGTTGCCGTCCTCCACCATAGGGCAGAGCAGCACGGGCTTGCCGGCGCCGCCGGTCGAGCGGGCGGCGTTGACGCCCCGGCCCACCGCCTGGATGACCTCGTCGTCGTTGGCGACGCCAACCGGGATGTAGATCACGATCATCGCGTCGATCTCGTCGGCGGACAGAATGTGCTGGACCGTCTTTTCAAAGTGCTCGGGCGGAGCCGAGGCGATCATGTCCACCGGATTGGTAAGGCTCGCCGCCGAGGGCAGGAAGGTGGCGAGGTGCTTGCGGGTCTCGTCGGAGATCTCGGGCACGACCAGTCCGCTGGTCTCGCAGGCGTCGGTGCAGAGAATGCCGGGGCCACCGGCATTGGTGACGATCGCCACGCGGCGGCCCCGGGGCAGCGGCTGGCTGGCGAGGGCGGAGGCGATGTCGAACATGTCCTCGAGCTTGTCGGCGCGGATCATGCCGGTCTGGCTGAAGAGGGCCTCCACCGGCACGTCGCTGCCCGCAAGGGCGGCGGTGTGCGAACCGGCGGCGCGGCCGCCAGCGGCGGTGCGCCCGCCCTTCACGCAGATGATGGGCTTGGTGCGGCTGACCCGGCGGGCGAGACGGGCGAAGCGGCGCGGGTTCTTGAACGACTCGAGGTAGAGCAGGATGACGTCGGTGTTCGCATCGCTCTCCCAGTACTGGATCAGGTCGTTACCGGAAACGTCGGCCTTGTTCCCCATGCTCACAAAACTTGAAAGTCCGAGGTTGAGGCGCTTCGCCAAGGCCAGGATCGAGAGGCCGAGGGCACCGCTCTGGGACGACATGGCAATACGGCCCGAAGGCGGAAAGATCGGCGAGAACGAGGCGTTGAGCCGGACGGCGGGATCTGCGTTGAGCAGGCCGAGGCAGTTGGGGCCCACCATGCGCATGCCGTGGCCCTGGACCTTCTGGAGCAGCTTGGTCTGGAGCTTGGCCCCCTCGCCCTTGGTTTCGGCAAACCCGGCCGAAATGACGATCAGCGCCTTCACGCCCTTCGCCCCGCACTCGTCCACCACCCGCAGGACGTGGTCGCGGGGCACCACGACCACCGCGAGATCGACCGGGCCGGGAATCTCCTCGAGGCTGGCGTAGCAGCGCATGCAGAGAATATGGTCGGCCTTGGGATTTACGGGATAGACGACCCCCTGGAACTGGCTGGTGACCAGCCCCTGGAGAATGCGGTAGCCAATGCTGGAGGGCGTGCGGGACGCACCGATGACCGCCACGGAACGCGGCTTGAAGAAGGGGCGCAGGGAGGCGGTCGTGAATACCCGGTCGCGCATCTCGGTGGCTTCGACGCTTTTCTCGCTGGGCAGCACCGAGAAGTCGACCGTGACATAGCCGTCCTCGTGGCTCTCGTGGATGGCAAAGCCGGAGTTGCGGAAAATTTCCATCATCGGCTGGTTGTCGGAGCGGGTCAGCGCGTTGAACTTGGTGATGCCGTTGGAGGCGGCGATAACCGCGAGGCGTTCGAGCAGCACGCTGCCCAGGCCCAGTCCCTGGAGGGAATCAAGCACCGCGACGGCGAACTCAGCGCTGGTCTCGTCGGTGGTGATGTAGGAGGCGGAGGCGGCGATCTGCGGTTCATCGCCCTCCAGCCGGGTCACGATCAGCGTCATGCTCTTGAGAGGATTGCTGCTGTCGGAAAGCGCGTCGAGCATCTTGTCGTCGGGTCCGAGGGCCGAGAAGAAGCGCTTCTGGAGCGATTCGGGAGAGAGCCGCTTGAAAAAGGCCTTCAGCAGTTCATGGTCGGCGATGGTCGCCGGCCGCAGCGTCGCGGCGGTCCCGTCGCGCAGCAGGATACGGCCCTGCTCCACGGCGTCCTGGTAGGGCAGCGGCAGGTAGACGGGGTGGATCGGGCGGGCGGCTTCCTGGGCTTCGGAGGGGGCGGGTTCGAGTGTGGATGACGTTGCGGATGACATGGCGTTCCCCGGAGAGTAGGTGATGAGTTCCTGTGCAATCTACAAGGGGGCCGGGGGAGTGATCCATCCGGCTCGTCCCTTAACGGTAGTTAGTGGATTGCCTGATCAAATTCAAGCCTGTAAAGCCACCGCGCTTGCGGCTTGCGCCGCGCGGCCAAATAGGGCATACAAACTCGCTCAATCCCTCATTTCATCCCAAGGATTTTGCCATGGAATCGCTCAAGAAGCTCGCGAACTACGCCGGTCCCCAGGGCCCGGTCGTGCTGGTCATCATGGATGGCGTCGGCATCGGCCACGGGGACGCCGGGGACATGGTCGCCAAGGCCTCGACCCCCACCCTCGACTGGCTGCGCGCCCACGCGCCCTACACCCAGGTCAAGGCCCACGGCACCGCGGTCGGAATGCCCTCCGACGGCGACATGGGCAACAGCGAGGTCGGCCACAACGCGATCGGGGCGGGCCGCGTGTTCGCCCAGGGCGCGAGCCTGGTCAACGACGCGATCAACTCCGGCTCGCTTTTCGAGGGCGACACCTGGAAAGAGCTGGTCGCCAACTGCAACGGAAGCGGCTCCACGCTCCACTTCCTCGGCCTGCTCTCCGACGGCAACGTCCACACCCACATCCGCCACCTGGTCGCCATGCTCCGGCGGGCGAAGCAGGAAGGGGTCAAGCGGGTGCGGGTCCACGCCTTGCTCGACGGCCGCGACGTGCCCCCCACCTCCGCGCTGGTCTACATCGACCAGCTTGAGGAACTGCTCAGGGAGCTAAATGCCGGCGGCGAGGTGGACTACCGCATCGCCAGCGGCGGCGGACGCCTGGTGGTGACCATGGACCGCTACGAGGCCGACTGGGGCATGGTCGAGCTGGGCTGGAAGACCCACGTGAAGGGCGAGGGGCCCGCCTTCGCCAGCGCCCGCGAGGCGGTCGAGAGCCACCGCCGGGACATCCCCGGCGTGATCGACCAGGACCTCCCCCCCTTCGTGATCGTCGAGGATGGCAAGCCGGTGGGGCCTATCGTCGACGGCGACAGCGTCGTCGTGTTCAACTTCCGCGGCGACCGCGCCATGGAGATCAGCCGGGCCTTCGAGCAGGAGGACTTCGACAAGTTCGTCCGCGACCCGCTCCCCAAGGTGAAGTATGCCGGCATGATGGAGTACGACGGCGACCTGCACATCCCCCGCAAGTACCTCGTGCCCCCGCCCGCCATCGCCAACACCCTCGGCGAATATCTCGCCGCCACTGGGCTGCGCCAGCTCGCGGTCAGCGAAACCCAGAAGTACGGCCACGTGACCTACTTCTTCAACGGCAACCGCACCGGCAAGTTCAACGAGAAGCTCGAGGACTATGTCGAGGTGCCCTCCGACCGCCTCCCGTTCGAGCAGCGCCCCTGGATGAAGGCCGCCGAGATCACCGATGTCGTCCTCGACTCGCTGCGCGGCGGCAAGCACGACTTTATCCGCATCAACTACCCCAACGGCGACATGGTCGGCCACACCGGCAACCTGCTCGCGGTGGAGATCTCGGTCGAGGCCACCGACCTGAGCCTGGCCCGGCTGCTCAAGGCGGTCGAGGCGGCGAAGGGAATCGCGGTCATCACCGCCGACCACGGCAACGCCGACGAGATGTTCGAGGTGAACCCCAAGACCGGCGAGCTAATTCTCGACAAGGAGAGCGGGCAGCCCAAGATGAAGACCTGCCACACCCTGAACCCCGTCCCGGTCATCATCTACGATCCCCTCGACCAGGCCAAGGCCCGGCTCGCCGAAGTCGCCGAACCCGGCATCAGCAACCTCGCCGCCACCTGCATTACCCTGCTCGGCTACCAGCCCCCCGCCGACTACACCCCCAGCCTCGTCGAGGTCGGCGGCTAGCCCAGAGCCGCCGGAAGACGCCTCCCGGAATAGGGAACGGGGTGCCGGGTGATTCCGAGTTGCATGACCGTCAGGGGTGAATCCTCCACCCGCTCGGGGCAACCCGGTTGACACCCCGCCCCTGAAGGCATACCATGTATTCATACAAAGTAGGAGTTACGAGTATGAGTCATGCGCTAACCTTCGTACGCCCCATCAGCGACCGCGGCCAGATCGTGGTACCTAAAGATATTCGCCGCCGCCTCGGCATTCGGAATGAGGTGGTTTTCGAAGTGCACGCAGACCGGGTGGAAATGCGGGCATCTGGCGACCATTGCCTGAAGGAGTTCTTCAGCTTGCCTCGCCAGCCCAAGAGCCCGTCCCCCGCCACCCTGAAGCAGTCCATGCTGGAGCGACATGCGGACCTACATTGACTCGAACATTTTTCTCTACGCCGTCCTCTACGACGACACCCGCGCAAAGCGATGCCGCAAGATTGTCGAATCGATTTTCGACGGGTCCATTGAAGCCGTTACCAGCACCCTTACCTGGGATGAATTTTCCCACGTAGTCGAGCGGGTGGCCGGGCGAGAGGCGGCCATCCCTGAGGCAGAGAGGTTCCTTCGCTTCCCCCGCTTGTCGTTTGAAGCCTGCACCACCGCAATTCTGGTCCAAGCCCAGCGCCTTCGATCCTGTACGGCTCTTGGTGCCCGCGACAGCATCCACGCGGCGACCGCGCTGGCAGCCAAATGCCGCACCTTTATCTCCGAAGATGGTGACTTCGACGGCGTGCCCGGCCTGAAGCGCCGGCCCGCCTAGCGCCCGCTACTCCGCGGCGGGCTCATCAATCTCCGCCTCATCCTCGGCATCCGCTTCCGCCGCGGCGGCGGGCGCGAGCAAGTCGTGGATCGCGGTGTAGGGCACGCAGTACTTCCACACCATCTGCACGTCGTCGTGCCCGTCGCTGTCGCGGCCCTCGCCGTAGTGCACGGTGGAGGTGGAGTGGACGAGCCCCACCACTTCGCCGCTCAAGTTGAAGATAGGCGCGCCGCTTGATCCCTTCGCGTAATCGGCGGTGATGGCAAGCTGGCGCACTCGCTCGCGGCCCATGCGGCGGTACAGCTTGCTGCTGACCACGCCCTCGGTATAGACAAAGTAGTGCTGCACGGGGTTGGAGATCGCGGCGACCCGCTCGCCCACCGCGACGTCGCCGGCGACCGGCACCGCGGGCAGCCCCTCGGCCTCAACCTTCAGCAGGGCGATATCGTCCCGCTTGCTCGAAGCCAGGATCTCCCGCACCGGGAAGACCCGGCCATCGAAAGTAATCACCCCCAGAGCCCCATTGCCCTCACGGGCCTCGACCACATGGTAGTTGGTCAGAATATAGCCATCGGCCCCTACGATCACCCCGCTGGCCAGCCGCGCGTGCGGATGGTCGCAGCGTCCGCAGAGATAGGTGGTGCCCACCCCCACCACCGAAGGCGCCCGCAAACGGTAGAGGGCATCGCCCCCGGCCGGGATCGAGGCCTCGCCAGCAGCCGGCAGATCGAGCGCATAGCGCTTTTCCGCCCGGAGCTGGGCGAGCAGGGCCTCGCCGTCCGCGCACTCGCCCGCCTCTTCGAGCCGCGTCATCTCGGCGCTAAAGCGCCGGTCCAGCCGCACGCTGTCCATGAAGCCCCGTTCGTCGGGGAGCGCCTCGGCCCCGGAGGCCAGGCTATGGACGAGGACGGCTAATAGGGCGGCAGTAATGCGCTTCATGGAGAACTCCTGTGGTGTAGTGGGGTCCACTGTCGCCCCCTGCGACTGTCCTGTCAATGGCAGTCCAACCCTTGGACCGCGAGTCGCGGTCGTTTTCCAAGCCTTGGAACCTCCCGCAACTAGTCGGCTGGAGGATTGACCCCCGGCGGGCATCGCGTATAGTTGATGCCTTTTTCACCCACCGGGAACCCCGCCCATGCCGACCCAGCCCGCCGTCCAGCCCTCCTCCCCAGCCCGGGGACCCGACACCGAGGACCTCCACGTCCGTGCGGTGGAGCCGCTGGTGACACCCCACGAGCTGAAGGCGCTCCATCCCGCCTTGCCCACCACCCAGGCAGTCGTGCATGGCGCCCGCGAAACCATCCGGCAAATCCTCGACCGCCGCGACCGCCGCATGCTGCTGGTCGTGGGGCCCTGCTCCATCCACGCCAGCGACGTCGCCCTCGACTTCGCCCAGCGGCTGGCCCGGCTGCGGCCGCAAATCGAGGACCGCTTCTTCGTCGTCATGCGGGTCTACTTCGAGAAGCCGCGCACCACGGTGGGATGGAAGGGTTTCATCAACGACCCGCGGCTCGACAACTCCTGCGACATGGGCCATGGCCTCGACCAGGCCCGGAAGCTAATGACCGACATCCTCGGCCTCGGGCTCCCCATCGCCACCGAGTTCCTCGACCCCATCGTGCCGCAGTACATCGCCGACCTGGTGAGCTGGGCCGCCATCGGCGCCCGCACCACCGAGTCGCAGACCCACCGCGAGCTGGCCAGCGGACTCTCCATGCCCGTGGGCTTCAAGAACGGCACCGATGGACGGGTGCAGACCGCGATCGACGCGCTGCGCTCCGCCTGCATCCCCCACCACTTCCTCGGCATCGACGCCCAGGGCAAAACCAGCATCGTCCGCACCTCGGGCAATCCCAGCGGGCACGTCGTCCTGCGCGGCGGCTCCCAAGGCCCCAACTACAGCCGCGAACACATCGCCGAAACCGAAGCGCTGCTGCGCAAGGCGGGACTGCCCCCGGCGGTCATGGTCGACTGCAGCCACGCCAACTCGGGCAAGGACCCCGCCCGCCAGCCCCTGGTCTGGCGCGACCTCCTCGACCAGCGCCGCGACCCCGACTGCCCGATCATCGGCGGCATGCTCGAAAGCAACATCCATCCCGGCGCCCAGCCGCTCAACGACCCCGCCGACCTCGCCTACGGCGTGTCGATCACCGATGCCTGCATGGGCTGGGAAGAAACCGAAGCCCTCCTGCTGGAGCGATAACCCATGGGCCAAGCCAAGAAAAAGCGGGACTGCCCCGCCACCGGAAAAGCCATCACTCCTGCCGAATGCGGCGAGAAGCGCGGCAGCGTCTACGCCTGCCCGGCATCCTGCCCCTTCAACCCCTGGATCCTCGAAAACTACGCGCAGACGATCGACATCCACGACCGCATGACTCCCAAAGCGGTCGCCGCCATCGAAGCGAAGTACGGCAATCGGGCGCTCTTCGAGTCGCCCCAGTTGGAGCGCGAAATTGCCGGCGGTGCCGCCCCGCTCGGCAGGGACCACCACACCATCTACAACCTCCACCTCCGCCCGCGGGAGAGCGGGCTGTCGTTCTCCGAGGAGTGGCGCCGCAGCGGATTCAAGCCCCTGAACAACGACGAGCGCTTCCTGTTCTCGGCGCAGATGAAGATGCGGGTGGGCCTCGTCGAGCTTCGGGGCTGTCTCGGCGAGCACACCGTTGAAGCGGTGGACCTGCTCGACCCCGAGCGCAAGCCGTTCCTCATTGCCGATTTCTCCCTCGCCCGGATGGCCTGCCGCTTCTCCGTGCTCCTCACCTGGCTCTACGACCTCCCCCACTACACCCGGATATTCGCCACCGCACAGCCGATCACCCGCGACCCGGACCACGAGCCCGAGGAGATCCTCTACCGGATTGTGGAGCATCTGGGAGGCCCAGGCCCGCAGGCCGATGCGGAGGAGTTTCGGGCCTGGCTGCTAGCCAACCTTCCCGTCGTCTCCGCCGCCATCACCGCACTCTACGCCGCGAACCAGGATCATCGCCTCTCCGCAATAGACGCCGCCTACTGCCGCGGCGTCTACAACCTCGCCATTCCGCTGGATGACTTCGCCGGCAAGATAGGGATTCTTCCCTGCGTACAGCGCGAGAAAGCGACCGGCGACGCCCTCAAGGCCGGCTACACCGACCGATGGGAATGGGACGCCAGCCCGGAGGACGAGAACGCCGCAACCGGAGGACTCGGCGACACCCCGCGTCCCCACCCCGAAGCGGTTCCTCTCCTTGGATCGGTTTGGGCCCGCCAAGGGCAGGCCTGCGTGGTCGCGCAAAGCGAGCTGTTCTACCGCAGGCTCCGCGACGCCTTCGAGAAACACTTTGGCAAGGCCGTCCGCTTCGTTGCCGAGCAGATCGACGACCAGGCCGCCCAGACCAGAACCAAGCGGGCCAATAACCAGTACGACAAAACACTGGTCCCGCCCAGCCTCATCCAAACCAGCAGCAAGATCGCCCTGTTCACCTTCCGCATGCCCGCCGGAGCGGGCACTTCGAGAGCGGAGATCCTCGGATCGTCCCTAAGCCATACCGTCGAGGATTTCCCCGACCAAGCGATCCCCGTGCTCGGGGGCAAAACGCCCCGCGAAGCCGCCACCGACCCCGCGCTCCGCCCCATCCTCGTCCGCGTCGTGAAGGAGCGGATAAACGACCTGGACAAGCGGAACCGCGAGGAGGGGACGGCGGTGGACATCAACCCCGTCATCCGCGAGCTGGGCCTGCACGAGCTGGACATCGCCCCGCCCCCTCTGTCCGAGCCCGTATACGACGACGCCGACTACGAGGATGACTTAGACGACGAATACCTGGACGACGAAGAGTACGGAGACGCCGACGCGGCCGCCGACCGCATCGATGAAATCGCACAGCGGATTGGCGACTTCGAAGAAATCCTGGCGAACGCCGAGAGCACCGTGCTCGAATTCCAATGCAACCATTCCCTTCTCAGCCAGGACATTCATTCTTTGCTCGGGGAATTGAACGTCACCGGGAAAACGGCGGAACTCAGCATGCTGGCCTTCGCCCATGCCTGGCTCTACTACTTCCCCTCGCACCGGAAGGCCCCCCAGGTTTGCAGCGAGGATCTCGACGACTACGTTGGCGAGGTCATGGAAAACATAAGAACCCACCCCGGCGGAAACTTTGCTCCCCTGTGCTCTAACAGCGCCCTGTTCTTCTACCTGACCAGCATCTGGAGAATGGCCACGCCCGAGTCGCAGGACAACGAAGAGGCCTCCCTGCCATTCGCCCCAAGCGTGGTCATGCTTATCGCCCTCATCAACCTGGCCGAGGACATCACCGCCTGATCTAGCCTTCGCCCAGCTCGGCGCGGATCTTGGCGGCCAGCTCGGCTAGCTGTTCCGGCGGGGCGGAGCGGGCGTTGGCGAAGTTTAGCTCGGCCATCGTGGTGAAGGGGATCAGGTGGACATGGGCGTGGGGCACCTCCAGCCCGGCGACGATCACCCCCACCCGCTCGCAGGGCACCACCCGCTGGATCGCCCGGGCGATGGGCTTGGCGAACACCATGATCTCACCCAGCAGCTCGTCCTCCAGGTCGAACAGGTAGTCGGTCTCCCGCCGGGGAATCACCAGGGTGTGTCCCGGATTCACCGGGCGGATGTCCATGAAGGCGAAGAAGCGGTCGTTCTCCGCGATCTTGTGGCAGGGAATCTCCCCGCGGATGATTCGGCTGAATATCGTGCTCATGCAAACCTCTCGTCGGTGGGTACGGGGTCATAGTGCCCCTTCCCCCCTCGATTGTCCAGCGGAGAGCCAGGTTCGGGAGGACGTGACAAGCCCCCGCTTTCGTGGGATAAGGGGCGCATCATGAACTTCTCGCTTTTCGGCCAGCAGCTCCAGTCCCGTTCCGGCATCCTCGAACTGATGGAAGATTTGGGAAAGGCCCTCGGCAATTCGCAGGCCATGCGCATGATGGGCGGCGGCAACCCCGCCCGCATTCCCGAACTGGAGAGCATCTGGCGGGCCCGGATGCGAGAGATCCTCGACAACGGCGACGAGTTCGACCGCATGCTCGGCCACTACGACCCACCCACCGGCAACCCCCTCTTCCTGCGGACCCTCGCCGACCTACTGCGCCAGGAATACGGATGGAACATCGGTCCCGAGAACATCAGCGTCACCCACGGGGGGCAAACCGCCTTCTTCTGCCTCTTCAACCTCCTGGCAGGCGCGTTCCCCGACGGATCCCACCGCCGCATTCTCATCCCGCTGATGCCCGAGTACATCGGCTACGCCGCCCAGGGGCTCGCGCCCGGCATGTTCCGGTCCTACCGGCCGGAGATCGAGCACATCGACGCCCGCACCTTCAAGTACCATGTGGACTTCGACCGCATCGAGGTGGGCGACGACATCGCGGCCATCTGCGTCTCGCGCCCCACCAACCCCACCGCCAACGTGCTGACCGATGCTGAGGTGGACCACCTGCGGGCGCTGGCCTACCGCCGGAACATCCCCCTGATCATCGACAACGCCTATGGAGCCCCCTTCCCCGGCGTGATCTTCAGCGATGCGCGGCCGGTCTGGGATGAGAACATCGTGCTGACGCTTAGCCTCTCCAAGCTGGGACTGCCCGGAACCCGCACCGGCATTGTCATCGCCCGCTCCGAAATCATCGAGGCGATCAGCTCGTTCAATTCGGTGGTGGGCCTGTCCAACAGCGGCATCGGCCAGACGATCGTTCAGCCGCTGCTCGCCACGGGCGACCTGCTGGGCATCAGCCGCGCCATCATCCGCCCCTTCTACGAGGAGAAGGCCCGGCGCGCCATCGCCCATATCCGCGAGGCCTTCGGCGAAGACATCGACTATGCGCTGCACCGGAGCGAGGGGGCCTTCTTCCTGTGGATCTGGTTCCGCAGCCTGCCGGTCACGACCCACGCGCTCTACGAGCGGCTCAAGCGGCGCGGCGTGCTCATTGTTCCCGGCCACTACTTCTTCTACGGGCTGGACGAGCCCTGGGACCACGCCGACCAGTGCCTGCGGCTTACCTTCACCCAGCCCGACGACGTGGTGCGCGACGGAATCGCCATCCTGGCCGACGAGGTGCGCACCCTCCAAAGCGAGTCAAGGCCACCGCAGGCGTAGCCCCGGATCAGCCCACTACAAACTCGACCTTGCGGTTCACCTCGGGGTTCGGCGAAAGGCGCAGGCTGTGGCCGCTCGCGACGGCGAAGTTCTTCACCACCACCTTCTCGGGCAGGCGATACGGGAAGGGCCGCTCGGAGCCGGGCTCGACGTTGCCGTCCTGCCCCCCCTCCACCGGTCCGTCGGGATCGGTGAACACATAGGGCCCCTCGTAGTCGGGCGAAAGCCCGCTGTCATCGATCAGGAGACTGTCGATCTCCACCGTCCGGGGCATGTGGCAGACATAGCCGAAGTCGTGAGTGCCATCGTTGCGGGCGCTGACGATGGCCAGCGTGCCAGCATGCTGCGGGGTCCAGCGGCAGTTGCGGATGGCCAGGCCGCCCTCCCACGGCGAGCCATAGTCGGAGCGCAGGTTCACCATCACGCCCGAGTGCATCGTGGTGTCCTCGATGGTGAGCTGAGCGTCGAACACCCGCAGCTCCACCGTCGGGTA
>CBFGVE010000008.1:0-17978 GCA_965651915.1 uncultured bacterium | reverse complement strand
TGAGCCGACGGAAAAGATTCCAAGCCTCGGAACGTCTCAGGGCGTGCCGCTTTCCGGCAGCACGATCTCGGCAACCGTTACCCGGGTGTTCTCCTTGTTGGGGCGCAGGCCCACGAGGCGCCCGTCGCGCAGGGTCCCGAGGTGGCTGCCCAGGCTGACGCCCTGCTTCAGCTCCCGGGCGGAAAAGCTGTTAAGGTTCAGGTTGTCGGCCAGCCAGGAGCCCCATGCGGCGGCGAAAACGATGCCGCCGTCGGGACGAACGTAGCCGCGGATTCCGGGTATGCGCTTGTCGAAAATCCACTTGGACCCGTTCCACACGAACCAGCCTCCCGCCCCCGAGCCCAGGTGGACGGCGGGCACGCCGCGGCGGTCGGCCACGACCTTGACTATGGAGGTGTGCTTGGAAAGCTGGACGACATCGGCCCGGTTGGGCTCTCCCTTCTCTCCGCGCAGGGGAAGCCCGGGAATGCGGGTTCCATCGGCCCGGTGCCAGGTTTCGCCGATGTCGTCGGAGTAGGCGTAGAAGGCCCCGGACTCGTTGTTCGGCCCGATGTGGGCCGCGACGGCGAGGTGGAGGCGGTTCCGGGTGTCGAAGTTGAGGTGGGCCTGGTAGACCTGGTAGGACTGGCCGGTGTCGTGGCGACCCGAGTTCGCCCAGAACAGCACCGGGTAGGCGGTGCGGACGAGGTCGGCGTTGGGGTGAGGGCAGGGAGCGCCGAGGGCCCGCCAGCGCCCCGCCTTGGGATCGTAGGCAAAGACGCCCAGCCCCATGGCGCCCTTGCGGGCCTCGGGGGTGTCGAAACTCCTGGGCCAGAAGGCCCGGACCCGGGCGGAGTAGTAGAGGTTGCCGTCGCGGTCGTTGAAGAAGCGCCCGTAGCTCCACGAGGTGCCGGGCATCGTGGTCGGAGCGCCCTTGGCACCGCCGAAGTAGAAGCCTGCCGAGACATCCCACGGCTTCACCGAGCGCCAGTAGAGCATGGCGGCGCCGTGCTTGTCGTCGTAGCGCTCTGGGTAGGGGTATTTGCCGTGACGCGAGTGGGCCGCCCCGAACTGGTGCATGTCGCCGGTGACATGCAGGTAGCCGTGCGGGTCGAGGCCCACCGAAAAGCCGTTGTGCGGGTCGGGAAAGCCCCGGTAGTCGGGGTTCTGGTCGAGGTAGACCGTGGTCACCTTGCCGTCAGGCGCGATGTGGGTGACGGTGGGCCGGTCCTTCGCGTCGGGAATGGCGAAGAACGTGTGGCCATCGCGATGGGCCACCGGCGAGTAGATATCGTTTACCTTGTGCCCCGGGTGGGTGGCGATAGTCACCAGCGTACGCGACGAGGCCGCCGCCTTCTGGGCCGCCGCATGGCCCGCGGACAGAACGAGCGCCAATCCAGCAGAGAGTATCAATCGCATGTGCAGTTCTCCAGAGAACCTTATTTCGGAAGCCCGATGCGCTCGAAGGGGATGGGCTTGAAGCCCCGCGCCCAGACCGGCGAGTCGCGGCGCAGGCGGAAGTCGCGGGCCTCCCGGTCGACGAAAAGAGGATCGATGCCTTCGATGTTTCCTTCGATCCGGAGGATCTTTGGCTTCTTGGCGAGGTCATCCCTGAAGACATTCCCCTTGCCGCCGACGCTGAGGTTGCGGACCACGGCGCTGCCCTCGGGGGGGATGAAGGCGTTGTGCTTCTCGTAGTACTCGCGGATGCGCAGCAGGTCGGGGTAGCGCTCGGCGTAGAGCGGGCCGTCTTCCAGCACCTTGTAGAGCCTATCGCGGATAGTGGCTTGTATCATCCCGCGCCAGTTGGGGTGGGGATGGGCCCCGCGGGCATCGACGTGGACCGAGCTGCGCTTCATGTCGATGAAGAGATTGTTCTCGATGAGGTTGTCGCGCCCGCCGCCCATGTAGACGCCGTGGTGGCCGTTGTAGACCACGTTGCCGTAGATGGTGAAGCCGCTCGCCATGTCGTCGAGGTAGATCGCCATGGAGCCGTGCTCGTTGCCGTCGGCCGCGCCGAGGTCGTGGATGAAATTGTGGCGGATGACATTTCCCCGGCCGGTCCAGTCGCGGCCGGTGTAGATCGCGCCGACGTCGCCGGTCTCCCGGCAGACGCTGTGGATCTCGTTGAGTTCGATGAAGTGGTCGTTGCCGCCAAGGTTGATGGCGCTGTGCGGGCCGCTGTGGATGAGATTGTTGGCGACCTGGTTGCCCACGCCTTGAATCATGACCCCGGGACGGTAGCAGCGCGACCAGCGGCCCATGTGGTGGATCTCGTTGCCCAGGATGCGGTGCCGGGCCGGCGATAGGGTATCGCGGTCGCCTCCCTTCACCACGATGCCGGTGTCGCCGGTGCGGGCGATGACGCTTCGCTCGACCGAGTGGTCGGCACCCTCCTCGATAACCACGCCGATGCTGCCCGAGTTGCGGATGTCCACTTCGGAAAGGCGTACGCGCTGCCCTCCCTCGATCCGCACGGCGATGCCCCGCCCGCCCGCGATCTGGAGCTGCTGGATGGAGGTGAACGAGCAGTCCTTCGTCTCGATCAGGTTGCCGCCAACAACGGAGACCATCGTCTCGCCGTCTTCGAGCGGGGCAGGCGGCCAGAAAAGGAGCAGGCCCGAATCGCGGTCGAGGAAGTATTCGCCGGGCGCGTCGAGCTCCTCGATCACGTTGAGGAAGTAGTAGCGCTGCTGGGGGCGGAAGCCGTACTTCACTTCGGGGAGGGCGGTGACGATGTGTCGCTTGTCCAGATCGATGCTGGCAATCCGCTCGTAGCCGTCGGACCAGTCCCACATCCAGTAGCCGTGGAGCCAGATATTGGTGTGGTTGCTCCAGCCCGAGGGCCGGTCGCCGGCGTAGAAGAAGCCGCCCTCGGGCTTGCCCATTGCGTGGCCCGTCGCATGGAGCTTGCGCTGGCCGGCGGGGAAGCCTGCGATGCGCACGAAGCCCTCGTTCGGCCAGCGGGCCACGGTCATCGCCTCGTCGTTGAAAAACAGCTCCAGCGCCGCTTCGGTGGACGCGCTACGGCCAAATCCGCGGTTGCGGTACTCGCCGAAGTCGGTGATGCCCAGGCTGGGAAGATGCACGGCCCGAACCTCGCTGCGGGCCGACTCGGGCAGGCGGGCCAGCAGGCCCTCGTCCTCCAGCGGGGCCCAGCCGCTGACCACCCGGCCTCCGAGCAGCCGTACCGTCTCCCCCGGCACCCCGGTATAGATCACCGGGGCCTCGGCGGAGCCTCCGTCCTCGCGCTCCAGAACGAAAGGCCGGTCGAGCACGTAGTCGCCCCCATGGATGACGACGGTGGCTGCCTGCCGGTCGGCCGCGCGGCGCTCGCGGAGCAGGTCCCGGGCGCGTTCGAGGCTGTCGAGCGGATCTTCGGTGGTGCCTTCCGCGTCGGCCTTCCCCTGCGGCGAGACATGGATCTCCAGCCGGGAGGCCGAACCGGCCGCCGGACCGAATACACATCCCAGAATCAGGAGGCAGCTCAAAAGTAGGTGGGAATTGTGCATGCGCGGGTTCCTTACTTTATTCTTGTCCACTGGCGGCGGGATGGCAAAGACCCCGCTGCACGACTCGGGTTCACTCTGCCGGAAAGCAGAAGGAGGGGGCAAGGATTATATTATTCTTTTACTCCCGCACCCAGCCCACGCGCTAAGGAAACCCCTGCCCCGCAGAGGCAGGACGCGCTAGTCGGAGGTTTTCCACCGGCAGTCGAACCGGCTGAGGCCGGGCAGCAGGCCTTTCTGCCCCTGAATCTGGATGCCCCACTCGGGCCAGGTGCCGAGGCCGCTGTCGGTGAAGGCCTCGGGGCGGTAGAAGCCGGCGGCATTGGGAACGCCATGAGCGGGGCCGACCCTGGAAAAGGTTACGCCGTCCGGGGCGTACTGCATGGATCGGCTCAGATGGGCGGGGCCTACATAGTTGATAAGGGCCACCACGCCGCGGCCCTGCGGCCACACCATCACCTCGTGGCCGGCGGGAATCACCGGGTTGGCCGGGTGCTTCACGTAGGGGCCTTCGGGATGGTCGGCGACGGCCACGCCCAGCTTCGTCTCCAGGGGCGTGCCATCCCACTGCCGGCCCTTGTAGTAGAGCCAGTAGCGGCCTTCGCGGGTGACCATGCAGGCGTCGTCCACCCGCATGCTGTCGAACGCCGCCGGGTCATCGGAGGTGGGAAGAACGGGATTGGTGTCGAGCTTGGTCCAGGGACCGTCGGGCGCGTCGGCCACGGCGATGCCGATCGCCGACTTGGTCACCCGGTTGCCGTCGTTGGTGAAAGGCTTGGGTACCGCCGTGTAGAACAGCCAGTAGCGGCCGCCAGCCACCAGGATGCTCGGGGTGAACACGCTCTGCTCGTCCCAGGCGCCCTGGGGCCCGCGGGGCACGCACTCGCCGCGCTCGGTCCACTCCAGCCCGTCCGGCGAGGTCGCGTACCAGACCGTGGCGTCGTAGCCGTGGGGCACCCCGGTCGTCCCCCGAGTGTACCAGACGTAGTAGAGCCCGCCCACCCGGATGATGTCGCTCGGGTCGCGGCGCATGACGTCCACACTGGGGCCCAGGGGTCCGATGGCCGTCGCCGCGATCCGAAGCTCGGTGGGACCGGGCGTTCCCGCACGCACCATGCCCACCGCGAAACACACCAGCATAACGGCACCGGCCAAGCCAAAAAAGTCATTGTTAATCATTAGATCTCCATAGTTGAAGCACGTGCAGTCCATTTAAATAACATTTTATTGTAATTTTAAAAGCACTATAATTTCATTGTAATTTATTGATCAGCGCATCCTTTCGGTCGCTAATCCCGGTCGGCGTGGAGGGCCTGGTCGAGCGCTTTGAGCAGGCTTTCCGCCGTGTAGGGTTTCGGAACGAGAATCTGCACCCCGGCGTCTTTTAGCTCGGGGCTGGTGCCGAGGCTGGTGAGTCCGCTGGAGCCGATGATTTTGAGGTCGGGGCTCATCGCCCGCAGGGCCTTGATGGCCACCGGGCCGTCCATCACCGGCATGGCCATGTCGGTGAGCACGAGATCGACCCGGTCGCGGTGCACCACGTAGAGCGCGATGGCCTCGGCCCCGTTCGCTGCCTCCAACACTTGGTAGCCGTAGCGCTCGAGGGTCTGCCGGGCCACACTGCGCACGGCGTCCTCGTCGTCAACCAGCAGCACCAGCTCCCCGCTCCCCCAAGGCAACCTCGACACTCCCTCCTCCAGCCCCTCCGATGCCTGCTCGGATGACGCAGGTAGAAATACCTTGAAGCGGGTGCCCTTCCCCGGCTCGCTGTAGACCGTGATGAAGCCGCCGTGGCTCCGCACGATCGCCATCGTGGTGGACAGGCCGAGCCCGGTGCCCTTGCCGAATTCCTTGGTGGTGAAGAACGGCTCGAAAATCTTGTCCAGAAACTCGCGGGGGATTCCAACGCCGCTGTCCTCGACCATGATCATCACGTAGGCGCCCGCATTGGCTTGGATGTTCATGGAGGCATAGGTTTCGTCCACCTCCACATTCTCGGTCGAAATCCGCAGCGCCCCCCCGCGCGGCATGGCGTCGCGGGCGTTCACGCAGAGGTTGAGGAGCACCTGGTGGAGCTGGGTGGGGTCGCCCACAATGCCCCACGGCTTCGCAGCCCGGGCGAAGTCGATGGTGATAGACTTGGGAAAAGTCTCGCGCATCACCCGAACGAGATCCTCGACGATGGCCTGGGGATCGATGGCTACCCGCTTGCCCTCCACCCCCCGGGCGAATGAGAGCACCTGGCGGACCAGCTCCCCGCCCCGCCGGGCATTCCCCTCCAGCGTCTCCAGCAGGGAGAGGCCGTCGGCATCGCCAACCGACTCCTTGAGCAGCTCCACCGCCATCAGAATCGGGGTAAGGATGTTATTCAGGTCGTGGGCGATGCCCCCGGCCAGGGTTCCGATACCCTCCATCCGCTGGGTGCGCAGGAACTGCGATTCAAGCTTCCTCCGCTCGGTGATGTTGATGTGCATCACCACCGCGCCAGCCGCCCCGCCTTCCTTGAGGGGCGTCACCACGAGGCAGAACCACCGCGATTCGGTCGGGGAGTGGCAGGGGTACTCCAGCTCGAACTTGTCGATTTCGGCACGAAGAACCCGCCGTATGCCCTCGGCCGCCGCGACGGCCTCGGCGGCACAGTCGCCGGAGGCCGATTCGCAGATCGCCAGGTAGTTGGCGCCCACGAGATAATCCGAGCGCTGCAGCACGTTGGCATCCGCGAAGCGACGCCAGGCGGCGTTCACCGACACGATGACGCCCTGCGCATCCACCAGCGCGATGTGGGCAGGCAGCGCATCGAGAATCGCCGCCTGGGTGTCGGCCAGCCGCCGTTGCTCCTCCTCGGCAGCCTGGCGGGCTTCCAGCTCCATTCGCAGCGAGCGGTTGGCCTGCTCAAGCTCCTGGGACTTCTGTTCGAGCTTGCGGACGAGGGTCTCACTGTAGACTTTGAGCATGTCGCAATCCTCCCGGTCGGACCGCGCCGCCGGACGGGAGGTGGACCCGCCCTCCCGAATCCGCGCGATATGACCCAGGAAGGCCTCCGGTTCGGCCGGCTTGAGAATGAACGCGTCGGCCCCCAGCTCGCGGGCCAGCCGCTCGTCCTCGGGGTCGGTATAGGTCGCGGTGTAGACGGCGAAGGGAATGCCCTGCAGGAGCGGGTCGGCCCGCCAGTGCCGCAGCAGGGTATAGCCGTCCATCACCGGCATCAGCAGGTCGGACACCACCAGGGCGGGCGGCTTTTCGCGGGCAAGGGCGAGGGCCTCCTCGCCGTTGGACGCAGCGGCCACGGCGTATCCGTGGCCCTCAAGCAGGGTCTTGAGGTAGTAGAGGTTCTCCTCCTTGTCGTCAACCAGCAGAACGGATTTCATTGCGCTCCTTCGCGGGGGGCTTCGCTTTCAAGGTAGACGGAAATTTCATGGACGAAGGTTTCGGGGTTGATGGGCTTCTCGATGTAGCCGGTGCAGCCCGCCTCTAGCGCCTTCTCCCGGTCCCCCACCATGGCGTAGGAGGTCACGGCGACGATGGGCGTCTCGCGCAGAAGGTCAATCTTGCGGAGCGCCTCGGCCACGCAGTAGCCATCCATGGAGGGAAGCTGGATGTCCAGCAGGATCAGATCGGGACGCAGGCTCCGGGCCAGCTCGATGCCCCTCGGCCCGTCGAAGGCGGAAACCACCCGGAAGCCCTTGCGTTCGAGCAGGAAGGTGGCGAGGTAGCGGTTCTGCTCGTTGTCTTCGATGAGGAGGACGGTCTTGCTCATGGCTGCCCCGGGGGTTCGATGGGTAGAATGACGGTAAACTCGCTGCCCTGGCCCTGAACGCTGGCGGCGGACACCTCGCCGCCCAGCAGCGAGGCCAGGCGGCGGCAGATCGCCAGCCCCAATCCCGTGCCCTCGTGCTGCCGGGAAAGGCCGGTGTCGATCTGCCGGAAGGGCTGGAACAGGCAGGCCAGGTCCTCCTCCCGGATGCCGATGCCCGTGTCGGATACCCTGATGCGCATCGCCGCGACGGCAGGCTCCTCCTTGACACGGCGATAACCCTCCTGACGGTCGACTCGCACCTCGACCCGGCCGCGCTCGGTGAACTTGACCGCGTTGGTGATCAGGTTCAGCAGAATCTGCTCCACCCGCCTGCGGTCGCTGACCACCGTCCCCAGCTCCCCGTCGATCTGGTAGGCCAGCGACAGGCCCTTGCGCTCGGCCTGGTGGCGCACGAGGCTCACCACGTGGGCGACCGCGTCGGGAAGAGCGAAGGGCTCGGGCCGGACCTCGAGCTGCCCGGCCTCGATCTTGGAGATGTCGAGCACATCGTTGATGAGGTCGAGCAGATGCCGGGCGCTGCTGCGCACCATGCCGAGCTGCTTTCGCTGTTCCTCGTTCAGAGGGCCGGCTAGTTCCTGGAGAAGAATACCGGTGAAGCCGATGATGGAGTTGAGCGGGGTGCGCAGCTCATGGGACATCGTGGCGAGAAAGGCCGACTTGATGCGGTCGGCCGCCTCGGCCCGCAGCCGCGCGGCCTCCAGCTCCTCGGTACGTTCGGCGACCTTGCGCTCCAGGCTTGCGGTCAGCTCGCGCAGCGCCGCCCCGGCCCGCTTGCGCTCGGTGATATCGATCCCCACCCCCACCAGGCAGGGCTTTCCGTCGAACTCCACCCGCCGGCCGGTGAAGAAGTAAGGTATCGTCAGGCCCTCGCGGGTAACAAACGGTGCCTCCACATAGGACTCCCCCTTCTCAAAGACTTCAGCAATGCGTTCCTGCACCAGTCCCTTGTACTCCTTGGAGAAAAAGTCGAGCGGCTGCATGTGCGCCAGTTCTTTGCCGGAGTATCCCGAAATAAATTCAAAGTTCCGGTTCCAGCGGAGAAACCGACCCTGGTCGTCGTAGAAGTAGAGAATGCCGGGAAGGCTCTCGATCATCGTGCTGGAAAACTCCCGTTCACTGCGGACCACCCGCTCGACCCGCTCGCGCTCTTCCTTCTGGGTGATGTTGTCGAGGGCCTTGGAAATGTCGGTGGCCACCTCGTTCAGCAACTCGACTTCGCGATCCTTGAAAAAACCCACTGTATCGGCGTAGACGTTCAGCGTGCCGACCACCCGGCCCGACTCCCACACCGGGAAGGCGGCGGCAGCCCGGTAGCCTCGTCGGGCGGCAGCATCGCGCCAGGCCCGCGAAACCGGATCGGCCGCAATGTCGTTGCAGATGTAGGGCAGGCCTTCGCGGAACGCTCTCCCGCTGGGGCCAAGCCCCTCGGGACGTTCGTCCACATAGACCTGGATGCCATCGAGGTACCCGTCGGTATCGCCGAAGCTCGCGACCGGCACCAGACGGGTGCCGCCCTCGTGGAGGCCGCCTGTCCACGCCATCCGGAAGCCCCCCTCCTCGACCAGCGCCCGGCAAACCTGCCCATACAGCTCCTCGCGGTCGGCGGTGCGGACGATCGCCTGGTTGACCCGGCTGAGCGATGCGTAGAGCCGGTTGAGGCGCTCAAGCTCTTCCTCGTTGGCCCGCAGTTCGTCGTAGCTGGTCTCCAGCGCCCCGAACGCCCACCTCATCAGCACCAGCAGGAGCAGGGTCGTCACCGCCACGAAAGCGAAGCCCTTGTAGACACTCGCCCGGATGAGCACCTGCGGGTCCGCGATGACCGCCTCCATCGCCCGGTCGGAGTAGTAGATCCAGAGCCCGGCGAACAACGCGTAGCCCAGGGCGATCAACAGTGCCCGCCGCTGCAGCCCGGAAGTCGAACCGCCCCGGGCCAGCGCCGCAAGCGCACGTCCGCGCCGCGTTCTCGATGTTTCGCTCCAACGAATCATGGCCGATGGTTGCCTTGGTTAGGCGAGGTCCCGGCGGCATTTCCGGCAGGTTCCAACCTCGAAGGGAGCCCATACTATCAGGCTAGACGGCATCCGTCACCCCTCAAACCTCCGGACCATCGCCGGCCTACTCGGCCGGCAGCAAGCGGAACTCGGCATGGTTTTCGGTTCCCAGGAAACGCTTCGCCGCCTCGCGGATGCCCTCCGCGCTAACTCCCTCCACGTAGCTGGGGAAGTCGAGCAGGATCAGCGGATCCTCGCCGCTCCACAGGTAGGCGGACAGCACATAGCTCCAGAATTCGTTGCGCTCAAGCTGCACCTCGCGCTCCCGCAACTGGCTCTGGCGCACCTTGACCACGTAGCTTTCCTCCACCGGTTCTTCGGCCACCCTAGCCAGCAGCCGGTCCACTGCCGCGCTGAGGACCTCGGCCTGGGCCGGGTCGCAGCCGAAGGCGATCCACACCGTGTACTCGCCGCGCGGATACTGTTCGATCTGTGGATAGCTGTAGATGCTGTAGGTCCCGCTCATCTTCTCCCGAATCTCCTCGCGCAGGAGAATATTCAGCGCGTCGAGCATGGAACGCAGGGCATGGCGCTCGGCATAGGTCCACTCGAACGGCCCGCTGAACGCCTTGAGCACCTGGGCCTTGGGCTCCATTCCCAAGTGCGCGATCAGCTCGATCTCTCCCTCGGGCGTGCGCACCCCCACGTCCCGCCAGTCGTGGCCGCGACGGGTGGAGGGCAGCGAGGCCAGATGGCT
The DNA here is from genome assembly GCA_965651915.1 of uncultured bacterium. Lineage (GTDB taxonomy): Bacteria > Verrucomicrobiota > Kiritimatiellia > CBFGVE01 > CBFGVE01 > CBFGVE01. The sequence continues at coordinate 7,925 of CBFGVE010000008.1, read as the reverse complement.
CTCGACCAGCGGGCGCAGCGCGGCGAGGTCCAGGTTGCCCACCAGCACAAAAGTGAATTCCGATGCGTCGGAAAATCGCCCGCGGTAGAAGTCCAGCGAGGCTTCCATATCCATCTCGTCCACTGTCTCCGGGGTCCACGGCTTCCGGCGCGGGTGGTTGCCGGACATGATCTCCACCACCTGGTCGCCGAAGGCTGCCTCGGGCGAAGCGAGCCGGTTTTCAAGGTCCGCCCGCAGGCGCTTCTGGAGGGATGCGAAGGCGTCGGCATCCTCGCGCGGCGCGGTGAACGACAGATGCACCAGATCGAACAGCACGCCGAGGTCGGCCGGCACGCTTTCCCCCCGCACCCCCTCCTTCAGCTCCTCGATGTAGGGCACAACCGACACCGTCCGCCCCGCCAGCAGCTTTTGGAGCTGCACGCGCGAAAAATCCCCGAGCCCGCAGGCGTCCACCACCTGCGCCGCGCTGCTTGCCGGAATAAACTGTTCATCCGCAGCGACCGAACTGCCGCCGGCCCGGAAGGCGTGCAGCAGAATCTGGTCCTGCTTGAACTCGGTGGGCTTGAGCACCACCCGCGCGCCGTTGGAAAGCCGCCAGGTGGTTACGCCCAGTTCCTCGATCCGGTCCTCGCCCACGATAAAGCCCGGCGGCGGCAGCGCGGCCAGCAGCGGCGCGGATTCGAGATCGTCGTCCCACGCGGCAAGTTCCAACTCGCCCATACGGGCAAGCCGGGCGAGGATCTCGGCCTCCTCGGGCATGTAGACACCATCCTTGTCCGGGCCGCTCGCCAGCACGATGCGGTTCGGCGATTCCATGAGGCGGCCCGCGAGGGCGTTCACGTCTTCCAGCGTGATTGCCGGCAGCATGCGCTCGGTCAGCGCCATCTCATCCCCGATCGCCAGGCTGGGAGCACTCCAGAGATAGTCGCGTACATAGCCGCCAATCAACTGGCGGGACTCGGTCGTGTCCCGCTCGTTGTAGGCCCGGCGAACCGCGCTCAGGTGAGCCGCCTTGGCCCGCTCCAGCTCGGCGGGCATGAACCCGTGGCGGCGCACCCGCTCCGCCTCGGCCAGCAGCGCCTCCAGCCCCGGCAGGATGCCATTGTCGGGAACCTGGGCGCTCAATCCGAAAAACGCGGCTGTACGCACCCAGTTGCCATAGTAGCCGGAGGCGCTCACGAAGGGGGCGTCGGACCGCTGCCGAAGCTCGTCGAACCGGGTGTTGAGCATGGCGACAAATAGGTTCTCCACGACGGATTGGCGGTAGTCCGACTCGGTTCGGTCGGTCCGCGGCTCGTGCTTGAAATAGACCCCCACCGAGGAATCGGTTGCCTCGGGATCGGTCGCGACCGAAACGAGGGTCTCGCCGTGGTCGGGCATCGGAAAGTACTCGCGCTCGCGCGGCTCCTTCGCGGCGGGGCGGTCGCCGAACTGCTCGCGGATGAGCCGCTCGGCCGCATCGGGTTCCAGATCGCCTACCACAAGTACGCCCATCAGGTCGGGACGGTACCAGTCGGCATAGAAATCGCGCACCCGCTGGGGCTCGAAGGTTTCCAGCACCTCGATCGTGCCGATCGGCAGCCGATCGGCGTAGCGGGAATCTTTGAAGAGCACCGGCAGGTGGCGGTCGCGGATGCGCTGGTCGGCACCGCGCCGGAGCCGCCACTCCTCGATGACCACGCCCCGCTCCTTCGCGATCTCCTCGTCCTCGTTGAGCACGCCGAAGGCCCAGTCGCGGAGGATCTCGAATCCGGTGCGCACCGCATCATCGGAATCGGTGGGAACCTGCAGCATGTAGACCGTCTCGTCGAACGAGGTATAGGCGTTGAGATCGGGTCCAAAGCGCATACCGATGCGCTGGAGGTAGTTCACAATCTCCTGCTTTTCAAACCGCTCGGTGCCGTTGAATGCCATGTGCTCCAGCAGGTGGGCCAGGCCCTGCTGGTCGTCGGCTTCAAGTACCGATCCCACGTTGACCGCAAGGCGCAGCTCGACCCGGCCGGCCGGCTTGGCATTGTGCCGGATCATGTAGGTCAGACCATTGGGAAGCGTGCCTACCCGGACCTCGGGATCGCGCTCCAGCGGCACCTCGGCAGCCCCGGGCGGGATGGATGCGCAGGCGCTCAGAAGCAGGAACGCGGCGGCAGGCAGCAGTAGAGCGGCGGATCGAAGGCGGTCTCTCATCGTCATCGGTACATCCAGTGTTTCCGGGTGGGAGGGAAAGGGGGCATTGTACACCGCGGAGCGCAATCCGGCAATGCATCGCGACGAAATGCTGCGCGTATTCAGGGGGCAAGCGGCTCGACCGCTCACAACGACCGGATTGAAACCGCACCCTTCATCGCCACACTTCCTCGGATACGCTTAAGCGTAGGCGGTTATTGATAGCGAGTAAGTGTCCGTCCCGACACCCCCTTCCCAACACCGCCCCTCCGCTGCGCCCAATCGGATGGCGGCGGGGCATTGACAATCTATTAAAATGCGCATTAATATGCGCACATGAGAACGACACTTGAATTTCCCGACGCGCTCTTCCGCCAGGCAAAGCGGGCAGCCATGGACCGGGGCTGCACGCTCAAGGAGCTGGTGACCCAGGCTGTGGCCCACGAACTGAAGACGCCGGTCGGCGCCGCATCCCGGAAGCGGCATCCGCTTCCTACTCTGCGGCTGCCTGCCAACGCGCCCATACTCCGACTCTCCGCCGCGAAGCTGGCCGATCTGGATGCGGAAGAGGAACTGGGCCGATTGCTGTGAAGTGCGTGGTCGATGCCAATGTGCTCCTTCCCCTGTTACTGGAGCAGCACCCCCACCGCCCGGCAGCTGCGGCCTGGTGGGATCAGCAGGCGGATGAGAGCGTGCTGTTCACGCTACCTGTGCGTATGGCGCTGCTCCGGCTGCTGACCAATCGAACGCTGATGGGCAAAGGCGTCCTCCAGCCCGAGGAGGCGTGGGCTGCCGTCGCCGTGTTGACAGGGGACGCGCGGGCGGAGATTCGCACCGAGGTCCCACCGGGGCTGGACTCGTTCTGGCACCACTTCGTCCGGGGGCGGGCACCCGCCCCGAATCTATGGACTGACGCCTGGCTGGCCGCCTTCGCCGAGGCGGAAGGAGCGGAAATGGTCACCTTCGACCGGGAATTCGGAAACTTCCCGCTCTCCCATCTCCGCCTACTGGTGCAATCGGAATAGCTAAAGCCTGCCGCAGGCGAAATAGCGGGATCCGCTGGAGGGCCACCCATTTTGCGGGGGACGGCCCCGTATTTCCTAGTCCCTCCCCATCCGTGGTTCTCCTCCCCCCAGAATCTCGCGCACCCCTCCGGGCGCATTTCATTAAAATTCCTAGTCCCAGGGCAAGCCCCTGGGCTACGGGCGATGCCCCCATCCGGGGGCGGGCGAAGCGAGTGGTCCAGAGTTCGGGGTGGGCACACGAAGCAGATTCCCCTGGGTCTAAACCGCAGGCTTGCTCTTAACCGCCACCCTTACCCGGATACGCTTAAGCGATCCGCTTCAGCGGGGGAGGCAGGCTGCTGTCCCTGCCTGCCGATTACGTGTAAGCGGTTAAGGGTAGCGATTAAGTGGCTTGCCTTCCCAGCCTCCGTGGTGGGGGCGGAGGCGCAGGTGGAATGCAGCAAAGACACCAGCAGGGCGGGAAGCGCGGCGTGAAGAACACAACGTAAGCGAGGGACCATGGGCATTTCCTTTTCGGTAAACTGGCAGGGCGACCTGCCATACCCCCCACAGACGCGCACGGCAACTAAATCGCCGGGCCAAGAGGCGATACACCGCCTATCGCACCACGCTATACAATGCTCGGACAATCCCCGGCAGGGGTCCGCGCTATATCCGACATCGCAAGCGCCTCGCCTGCCTGGGCCAGCGCCGCGGTCGTGGCTAGTCCTGCCTCCGGGGGACAGGCCAGCGCCACTCCTGTGCGGATAGCTTCGAAGAAGTTATGCAGGTGGGGATGGCGGACGGTAGGGCTGGCGGCGCTCGGAAGATCAAGGGACGCCAGGGTGCCGGAGCAGCGGCACTCCAGACGGCCATGCGCGTCTTCGGAGATCGTCACCGCGCCGACTTCGCACAGAAGGCGGACGAGGAAACCGGGGGAACCGGCGGAAACCTGCATCCGGTGGCTGGCGCCGGCCCTGCCGCGCGGCGTGTCGTACTCGTAGACCACCACCGCGTTATCGGAGCGCCAGGGAAAAACCCCGCCGCCGCTGGCCATCGCAGCGCAGGGTTCGGCACCAAGAAGCCAATTGCACATATCGATCTGGTCGGCCCCCCAGCCGGTCAGACCCCCACCGTAGGCCCCATACCAGTGCCAGTTGCGAAACTGGTTCATGTCGGTGTATCCATGCCGTTCGAGCGCCTGGCCGGAGAGGCTGTGGCGCGCAGGCCAGCCGCGCGGATCGCACCCGGCCAGGTTGCGGCGACTAGCCGCGTGGATGACGCGGGTGGACGAGCAGCTCCCATCGGCCAGCAGGTCGCGCAGGCAAAGAAGCCGGGGATCGCTCCGGCGATGGTAGCCGATCTGCAGGAGCATTCCACTCCCCTTCGCGGAAGCCTCCATCCGGAGGGCCTCGCCAATGCTGTTGGCCATCGGCTGCTCGCAATAGACGTGCTTGCCCGCTTCGAGCGCGGCGATGGCGTGGGGCGCGTGCATCCAGGTGGGCGTGGCCACGATCACCGCGTCGAGATCGGCATCGATGGCGAGCATCTCGCCGTAATCCCCGTAGGGCAACGCCGCATGGCCGTGACACTGGAGCAGCCGGGAGCCTCGCCGGAGATTGTGGTCCCAAATATCGCAGACGGCTCGGAAGCGGACGTCCGGAAGCTGGAGGCAGGCACCGGCGAGCGCCAGCCCCTGGGCACCGCAGCCCACCAGCGCCACGTTGATCGGTTCCCGTCCTTGCGGCTGGGCGCGTGCCCGGCCCCAACCCGATAGGGCCAGGCCCGCGCCGGCAGCCGCCGTGGTCTTGAGAAAAGTACGTCGGCGGATGCCCGCCGTCCGGGAGAGTGCAGCCGCGTCGTCCATGGCATATTCCTAGAAGAGGGCAGTGGCTAGGCGGCAAGCATAACTGGTCGCTCCAGCAGCGCCGAGACGGCGGCGCTTCTGGTTGATTCGGTACGCGGGTTCCATGTGAAGGTTTGGCCTATGGACCCGGCAGCTAGCCCCAGCTCGACCAGCGTGTGGACCTGGTGCGCCTCGGACGCCGGAGCCAACGGCACCTTGCGGCCCGCCAGGCGGTCGAGGAAGGCGCGCTCATGTTCGGCTCCGCTCGGCGAGCGTACCGGACCAGCACCACCGGCGGCTTGTGCGAGACTGGGCGATGAAGCCCATATGCCGGCGCGGGCAAGCCGCAGCCACCCGCGCTCCCCGATCCAGGCGATGCCCGGCTCAATGACACCCGTGCGGGCCAGCTCGATCCGCAGGCCACAGGAAAACGCGAAGGCGAAGCCTCCGTCCGCGCGGGGCGACACCTCGAACGGCTCGGAAAGCGGAGCGAAGTCCAGCGCCCACAAGGCCAGGTCCAGCTCCTCCTCGGCCCTTGCCGCCAGGACCATGTCGCCCGGCACGCCGATCTGGATGCTGCGCACCGCTCCCAGTACCCCGGACCTCACGGCATCGCAGGCCAGTCCCGCTGCCGGGCGCGACCGCCGCCAGCCCCCCGACTGCCACACGATGCCCCGGCGCTCCACCAGCCCGGCGAGAGTCCGCCCATCGCGCACCGAGGCGGCGAATGGTCCAGCACAATAGACGCCAAGACCCTGCTCGATAACCGCCTGCGCCACCGGAGAAAACTGCGGCGAAGAGAGGTCGAGGACCACCGCGTCGGGCCTCGACGCATCGATCAGACGCAGATAGGCTGCGGTGGAAAGTTCCGGGCCGGAACCCGCGACCCACTCGGCATCGGGCTGGCCGAGAAAGGCGGGCGGGGGCTGGGCAAGGCCCAGACCCGCTAGGCGGAAGCGGCGCGGGCGCCCCTCCCGGGCCGGCGGCGCAGCAGTCCCCACGAGCGGGGGCAAGCCCGCGAGAACGGCGGAACCGAGCGCGGCTCGGTAGAGAAAGGTGCGGCGGGACAGCGGGGCGCGTATGCCGGTTGCAATGGGTCGGGTCAGTTCAGCCATGGGGTTCCTCTCCTGTTGCTATGGGTGGGAGCCTACACGCAAAGCGGGAAGGCGTCTTGTAAATATTGGGCATGCAGTGCTAGTGTTCCGGCATGCGCACTCTCGAAAATATTCCCTCGCTTTCGCTTAAAACGTCAACGATTCAAGACTTTCGCCAGCTCTTCGAGTACCTCCCGGATGTCTATTTTTTTGCAAAAAACCGCGAGGGCAGGTTTATCATGGCCAACCGCCTCTTCGCCGAGCTTTGCGGCGTGGCCAACGAATCGTGCCTTCTCGGCAAGACCGACCGCGACTTCTTCCCCGCCAGCCGAAGCTCCCGCTACACCCGGGACGACCGGCAGGTGATGCAGACCGGACAGCCGCTGGTCAACCGGGTGGAGCCCTCTCCCGCCCCGCAGGGCGGCACCAGCCTGGTGCTCACCACCAAGGTGCCCCTGCGGGACGAGAACGGCCAGATCGCCGGCATCGCGGGGATCACCCGCGACCTGAGCCGCGCCAAGCTCTCGCTGCAGGCCTTCGACTTCTTCCACAAATCGCTTTCCCATATTGACCAGCACTTCAGGGAAGCGCTCGAAATTCCCGAGCTGGCCCGGCTCGAGGGCATGTCGGTCAGCCAGTTCGAACGCCGATTCAAACAGCTTTTCCAGATGACCCCGGTGGCCTACATCCTGCACGCCCGTATCCGCCACGCCTGCGACCAGCTCATCCATACGCAGAGGTCGATGGTGGACATTGCGCTGGACTGCGGCTTCTATGACCACAGCCACTTCACCCGCCAGTTCCGCCGCGCCATGGGCGTCCCCCCGCTGCGCTACCGCAAGACCCACCAGCACGCGCCCAGCCCGACTCCCCCCGCTTGACGCCCCGGCTCACCGGGATCGGGCTTCGCGGGGCTCCGCCCGGGCAAGCACCTCGCCCCATCGGGCTGAACGGGCGGCTCGCATGGACTTTTCGCTTGGATTGGCGGCGGCGCGTCGGTATCCTTTCCCATTTAAACCGCAGCGTAATCCCATCCTTTTCCGTCTCTACCGTGAAGATTCCGTTCACCCGAAAAATGCTCCAGGAATGGGCCGGCGACCGCGTGTTCCGCGAAGGCGCCAGCCTCTTCGAGGCCCAGGCGGTCAGGCGGGTGGTCTACGAGTACCCCATGGTATCGGGCGAGCTGGCCTACGGCAACCGCAGCATCACCAGCCAGTTCAAACTGCACCCCGATGGATCGGCCGAAACCCGCTGCCCCTGCCGCGACGGCTCCGAGCGCGCCATCATCTGCGCCCACGTCATCGCCCTCGCCCTCGAGCTGCTGCGCCAGTCCACCGACCCCGAACGCCAGCGGCTCGCCGAGCAGGAGCGCCGCCGCGCCGAGCGCCTCGCCTCGGTGGACGAGTCCGAGTACATCCGCCGGGTCGCCCGCAGCGCCCCCGGCGCCGTCCCCGCCGAGCTGCGCCTGATCCTCGATCCGGATTGGACCAAGGCCCTCCGCTACGACCGCGTGCCCATCGAGGCCCGCCTGCTCGCCAGCGGGCGCGAGCTGCCGCTGGAGTCGGTTCCGCGCCAGTCCACCTTCGTTCTCTCCGACAAGGACGAGGCCCTGCTTTTCGTGCTCGAGGACATCGCCGGCGGACCCGCCCGCAGCCGCTACGACCTGCCCACCACCGACTTCATCAACCTGCTCGAACTGCTCCAGGGCCGCTCCCTGCTGGCCGCCGGCAGCCCCGCCCCCCTCCCCGTCCACGCCCGCCGCATGCGCTCCACCCTGCGCATGGACATGGATCCCGCCAACGGCGAACTCATCCTCAT
>CBFGVE010000007.1:0-18064 GCA_965651915.1 uncultured bacterium | reverse complement strand
TACTAACCACGCGGACGGCGCCAAAATGGGAGGTATTGCTGGGGGGGCGGGAGGAAGGAGGAACGGTGAAAGCCTCGGGAGGGAGAGATTTATCTCACGGAGGCACGGGGCTCACGGAGAAGAAGTGGGGAGTTGTAGCGGCGGCTCCGCGAGATGCGGGGAGGGAGCGGTTAGCTGTGGGTGCGGAGACGGAGAACGAAAGAGAAGGAGAGGAACAACGGCTGTTTTCCAACTTCGCCCGACTAGGCATCGACGAATGGAGGTGGAGGTGGTATTAGTGGGCAACTCATCATTCACCGCCGGGAACCGAACACATGAACACCGAATCCTTTTTCGCCCGCCTGAATATCCGCGAGAACCCCTTCCGCGCCGAGGAAGCCCGCGACGACGTGGTCTTTCAGCGGCTGATCGACCGAGGCCAGCCCCACCCCGAGTTCGACAAGATTTTTGGCGACCCCGCCCATCCCGGCCCCTCGGTGGTCTTCGGCGAGAAGGGCAGCGGTAAAACCGCAATCCGCCTGCAGATGGTGCGCAAGCTCACCGACCGTGGCCTCATGCTGGTGAGCGAAGGACCGAGCACAACTTCGACCACCCACGCGAGATGGCCTTCATCGTCCAGTACGACGACTTGAATCCCATTCTCGACCGGTTTCTCCACCATGTCCGCAAGCACCGCGGCGCCGAGGCCTCGCTGAAACAGTTCCGCCTCGAGGATCACATGGACGGCATCCTGTCGGTGGCGGTGACCCGCCTGGTCGACATGCTGTACGGGGAGAATCTGCAGTCCACCCTTTCGCCCCGCAAGGCCCGGCGTCGGCTCCGCCGGATGAGCCGTGCCCGCCGCGCCGACCTGCTGCTGCTTACCCTGCTCTATGACCACCCTGCGAGCGCATCGCAGACCGACCGCTGGATCCGAATTCGCCGCCTGCTGCGCTTCGGCACCATCAACTGGGCGGCTTTGGTTCCCACAGTGGGCATGGTGATGACGTTGGCGACGGCCGCGTTTGGTTTCGCGCTATGGCGCGGCATTGGCGACTGGCTGCTGTGGTGCGCCTTCGCGGTCTCCGCTCTAAGCGGTGCCTATCTGCTCGGCTCATCCATCCGTCAGTTTTTCAAGAACAGGAAGCTCTCCCGGTTGCTGAGCCGCGAGCTGCCGTCCATCGACCGCAGCCGCTGCCAGTTGCGCGACATGCTCAACCAGCTCGCTCCTGAAGACTTGCGCGACTTCCCCCTCCCCCTGCCCTCCGAGCAGGATGCCCGCTACCAGATTTTCAAGCGTCTGCTGGGCGTACTGAGCGAGCTGGGATTCACCGGAATGATTGTCCTCCTCGACCGCATCGACGAACCCACGGTAGTTAAGGGCAATCCTGATATGATGAAGCCGCTGGTGTGGCCGCTGCTCGACAACAAATTCCTGCAGCAGGAGCGCGTGGGGGTCAAGCTGTTGCTTCCGGCCGATCTGAGCCACCTGCTGCGGCGGGAGGACTCCGAGTTTTTCCAGAAGGCTCGTCTCGACAAGCAGCACCTGGTCGAGGCGCTGGTGTGGTCGGGCCCGACGCTCTACGAGCTGTGCAACCGCCGCATCGCGGCCTGCATGCAGCCGGATGCTCCACCCGTCACGTTAAAGGATTTCTTCCGGGAGGAAGTCACCGAGGCGGATATTTTCGATGCCCTGGAGCAGATGCACCAGCCGCGTGACGCCTTCAAGATGATGTACCAGGTCATCCAGGACCACTGCCTGCAGACCTCGGAGAACGAAGCCGACCCGCGCATCCCCCGGCTCACGCTGGAGCATGTGCGGCGGCAGCAGAGCCAGAGGGTGCAGGATTTTGGCCGCGGACTTTCACCGGCGTAGAAGGGGGGGAGGGGGAGTTAACCACGGAGGGGCGCGGATGGGGGCGGATGACGAGAGGGCTAAGGATCGGAATGATTCGCGTCAGTACTCGTTTAGCTCGATACCCAGATCATGGCGTACGATCTTGTTGACCTTAATGACCTTATTGACAAGATGGACTTGAATGACCCAATGACTCAGCGACATTCCTTCCCCCCCCATTCCAAATTCGCCCCTTTGCTGTCGTCTGCCCTCACCCCGGCTCACGCGGATTTGGAATTCTTCGGTCGCCATCGGCGATAGTAGTAGAGCCAGAGCATCCGGAGGAAACGCAGGGTGTCGCGCACCGGGCTGATCTTGCTTTTTTCCTCGCCGTAAATCGTCCGGATGGGGACCGAACCGATGCGGAAACCAGCGTGGGCGAGCCGCAGAAGCTGCTCGCTTTCGGCGGCGAACCCCCGGGCACGGGCGTGAACATGTGGAAGGGCCTCGGCCCGGTAGAGCCGGTAGCCGTTCTGGCTGTCGGGAATGCGCTGGCGCGCTAGCCGGCTGATGAGTCCACTCATCAGCTTGTTGGTACCGGTACGGACGAGAGGCATGCCTTCGTGGCGGTCCATGCGGTTGCCCACCAGGACGGCGCAGCCGGTTCGGTTGGCCTCGGCGATGAATTCGGGAATGTGGCTGGGGTCGTGCTGGCCATCGGCGTCGAGCGTGATGCAGGCCGAATAGCCCTGCTCGGCGGCGTAGCTGAATCCGGTTTCGAGGGCTTCGCCCTTTCCCCGGTTTTCGGGATGCCGGAGGACCTTGGCACCCGCGGCCTCGGCCACGTCGCCGCTGCGGTCAGGGGAGCCGTCGTCTACCACGACCGCGTTCGGGCAGTAGCGCAGGATGGACCGGACCGTGTCCCCCACCCTAGCCTCCTCCCGGTAGGCCGGAGCAAGCACGCAGATACGGTCGGCCGTCAGCTCAGGCGCTTGATAACCCTCAGCATTCATCCGCGAGAACCGTGTCGAGCTGCGCCTGGAGGAAGGCCGCGTAGAGTTCTTCGGCCTTGTAGGAGCTGCGCACCAGGGGGCCGGAGGCGACGCCGAGGAATCCAACTGACCGAGCAAACTCGGCTAGGCGGTCGAACTCGGCCGGCTCGACAAACCGCGCCACGGCAATGTGGCGGAGGGTTGGGCGGAGGTACTGGCCGAGGGTGACGATACGGCAGCCCACGGCATACAGATCGCGCAGAGCCTGCTGCACCTCCTCCTCGGTTTCACCGAGACCCAGCATAAGGCCCGACTTGACCGGTCGTTCGGGGTGGCGCTGGGCGGCGTGGCGCAAGACGGCGAGGGACCGGCCGTAATTGGCGGCGGGGCGGATGACCGGCTGGAGGCGGCTAACCGTTTCAAGATTATGGCTGAAGATCGCGGGAGCCGCGTCGAGCACCAGGTCCAGGCTCTTCAGGTCGCCCTCGAAATCGCCGGTTAGCACCTCGACGACGATGCCGGGGCACTCGCGATGCAAGGTGGCGATAGTGTCGGCCCAAACCCGGGCACCTCCGTCGTCGAGATCGTCGCGGTCGACGCTGGTGACCACGATATGTTTGAGCTTCATGCCCTTGGCGGCCTCGGCTACGCGGCGGGGCTCGTCGAGGTCAACCGCATTGGGGCGGCCCGTTTTAACCGAGCAAAAGCGGCAGGCGCGGGTGCAGATATCGCCCAGGATCATGACGGTGGCGGTGCCGCTGTTCCAGCACTCGTGGCGGTTGGGGCACTTGGCGTCCTCGCAACCGGTGTGCTGTTTAAAGCCGCGACCGCGGGGGTCGCCCGGGGTAACGCCGGGGGCGGTCTGTTGGGAGCGGGGGATCCCGGGGGGGCGGGGGGCGGGAGCGGTAGCAGTCATGCTCGGAATCTAGCCCCTCGACGGGCGGTGTCAATCCCTTAGAGAAGGAGGTGGGAGGCGGAGACTTTCCCTATCGACACCCGCCTAGCCAAAACCGGTTCAGGAAGACTGTGTGCATTGTATCATATTATGGGAGCTTGGCATTAGGGGAGGCATTCGATATAGGTTCAGAAATTCCCTCGCCAGGCACTCGTTCAACCTAAGGAATCGCGATGTCTTCGTTTTCGCAGCGCCCCCTTCGCCTCGCCCAGATTGGGGTGGGCGGTTTTGGCAAAACCCATCTCAGTATGACGGCTCCGTTTCGCTCGTCCGGAGCGATCCAGATGGTGGCCGCCGCCGATCCCTCCCCGGCCCTAGCCCAGGAAAAGGCGGATTTCGAGGCTCAGGGGATCGCCTGGTACGCGGACTACCGGGAGCTACTGGCCAGGCACGGGGCATCGCTCGACCTGATCAACATCGCGGCCCCCATCCCTCTTCACGAGGAGATGGTGGCCGAGGCCCTGCGCTCGAGTCCCGCCCGCATTTATCTTGAAAAGGCGGCGGTCCCTACGCTGGAGCAGCTCGACCGGCTGATCGCGCTGGACGCGGACTCGCGGGTCAATGTCGGCTTCCACCTTCTCTGCAGTCCGGCGGTACGCCAGACCCGGCGCTGGGTCAACGAGGGGCGCCTGGGCCGGATTCTGAACGCGGGAGTGGTCGCCTGCTGGCCGCGCGGCGACGTCTACTACGAGCGGGCCTCCTGGTCGGGCCGCATGTTCTGGAAAGGGCTCCCCTGCTTCGATGGCCCAGCGACCAACGCCTGCTCGCACTTTCTGCAAAACATCATGTACGTCCTGGGCCGCGGGCGCGACTGCGCGGTGCCCGAGATCGTGACTGGCGAATTCTACCGGGCACGCCCCGGCATCAGCTACGACACCTGCTCGCTCGGTGGGACCTTCGCCGAAGGTGCCACCTACACCGTGAACTTCATCCATGCCTGCCGGGAGCAATACGGCGTCTACCTCCATCTGGTAGGCGAGAAGGGATGGGTCCGAATCGACCAAGGCTCGCAGATTCCGCACAATTCGCTAGGCCTCGGGGTGGACGCCGACCTGGTCCGAAGCGGAACTCCGGTAGCCGACAGCTACGCGTGCTTTATGGAATGGGTGCAGGGGAAGGCCGATGCGCCGCCGTGCAGCCTGGAAAATACCCGGGGCTACGCGGTCGCCACCGAGGGCGGGCTTGCCTCATCGGAGGGCATCCGCGACATTCCAGGCGAGCTTCTCGAGCGCTACGATTTCCGGGACTCCAAGGCCTATGCCATCAAGGGGCTAGACCCCCTCCTGGTGGCGGAAGACACGCAATTCCTTCCCTTCTCCAGGCTGGCGCCGGCCTGGGGTCGCCCCGGGCGACCCATTGCCAGCCGCACGCTGCCTTCGGACATCCTGCGCCAGTACTCGGGGGAACTGGCCGGCCAAACGGTCTAGGGGCTAGCGCTTGTTGGGTTTGGGCGTCATCATGAAGATGATGCTCCGGCCCATCAGCTTGGGGGTCTGCTCGGGCACGCCAATGTCGGAGCAGTCCTGCAGGGCGCGGTTCATGACCTCGAATCCCAGCTCCTGGTGCGCGTTCTCGCGACCGCGGAAGAAGAGCGAGAACTTTACGCGATGGCCTTCCTCGAGAAAGTCGCGGGCATGGCGGATCTTGGTGTCGTAGTCGTGCTGGTCCACGTTGGCGTGGAACTTCACTTCCTTGAGCTTGGTGGCGGCCTGGTTCTTGCGCTGGTCCTTCTTCTTCTTCTCGGACTCGTACTTGAATTTACCGTAGTCCATGATCCGGCAGACGGGAGGAGTAGCCTGGGCGGAAATCTCCACCAGGTCCATTCCCAGTTCATTGGCCTTGCGGTAGGCGTCGCGGGTATCGAACACGCCTAGCTGCTCTCCGCCGGGGCCGATAAGGCGGACCTGCGGCACACGGATCTGAAGGTTGATCCGGGTGAAATCTCGGGTGGGGCGACGAATGGCTATGGCATCCTCCTCGGTTATGGGTTTGTTGCGGCATCCTCAGCAGGCTTCAGTCCTCGGGACCTGACCTCTGCGGACAAAAGGGTAAGCACCTGGTCGAGCGGCATGGCACCCTGGTCGCCGGCGGTACGGCTGCGGAGGGCCACCTTCCCCTCCTCCATCTCGCGCGGTCCGACGACCAACATGTAGGGGATCTTGTCTACCTGGGCGCGGCGGATCTTGGCCCCGATTTTCTCGTTGTCGCGGTCCACCTGGACGCGGAAGCCGGCTGCGGCGAGGGTCGCCGCGATGTTCGCCGCATAGTCGAGCTGGTGCTCGGTCAGCGGCAGCACCCGCACCTGCTCGGGGGCGAGCCATAGCGGGAAAGCCCCGGCATAGTGCTCGATGAGAATGCCGAAGAAGCGCTCGAGGCTGCCGAACAGTGCGCGGTGGACCATGAAGGGGCGGTGCTCCTTGCCGTCCTCGCCGGTATAGGCCATTTGGAAGCGCTCGGGCAAGTTGAAGTCGAACTGGATGGTGCTCATCTGCCACTCGCGGCCGATCGCGTCGGTGATCTTCATGTCGATCTTCGGGCCGTAAAAGGCGCCGCCGCCGGGATCGACCTCGTAGGGTATCCCCTCTTCCTTGAGTGCCTGTTCGAGCGAGTGGGTGGCCCGGTCCCAGTCCTCCTCGCGTCCGACCGCCTTCTCGGGCCGGGTGGCGAGGTAGGCGGTGATGTCGGCGAAGCCGAAGACGTTCCACATGTGCTTGGAGAAGCGGATGACCTCGCGGATCTCGGATTCCATCTGGTCGGCGGTGCAGAAGATATGGGCGTCGTCCTGGGTAAAGCCGCGAGCGCGCATGAGGCCGTGCAGCACACCGGCCTTCTCGTAGCGGTAGACGGTCCCGAACTCGGCCCAGCGCAGGGGGAGGTCGCGGTAGGAACGCTTGCGGGTCTGGTAGATCTGGATGTGGAACGGGCAGTTCATGGGCTTGACGTAGTAGTTCTGCTCGTCAATCTCCATCTTCGCGTACATGCCCTCCTTGTAGAAATCTAGGTGGCCGGAGATCTCCCAAAGGGTGGAGCGACCCACGTGGGGGGTCACCACAAACTCGTAGCCTGCGCGGTAGTGCTCGGCACGGGAGAAGTCCTCGATGACCGCTCTGATGCGCCCGCCCTTGGGGTGCCAGTGGATGAGGCCGGGTCCAACTTCCTCGCGGATGCTGAACAGGTCCAGCTCGCGGCCCAGCTTGCGGTGGTCGCGCTTGCGGGCCTCCTCCTGCTGCTTGAGCAGCAGGTTGAGCTGCTTCTCGTTGGTCATCGCGGTGCCGTAGATGCGCTGGAGCATCGGGTTGGTCTCTTTGCCCCGGTAGTAGGAGCCGGCCACATTGAGCAGCTTGAAGGCTCGGATCTTGCCGGTGCTCGGCACATGGGGTCCGCGGCACAGGTCGAGAAACTCGCCGTTGCGGTAGAAGGTGATCTTCTCGCCCTCGGGAATATCGGCCAGGCGCTCGACCTTGTAGCGCTGCCCCAGACCCTCGATCAGGCGAAGGGCCTCGTCGCGGGTGACTTCGAGACATTCGAAGGGCTGGTCCTCGGCAATGATTTTCGCCATCTCGGCCTCGATCGCCGGGAAGTCCTCGGGGGTCAGCCGGTGGGGCAAGTCAAAATCGTAGTAGAAGCCTCCCTCGGTCGGCGGGCCGATGTCGAGCTGGACATTGTCGTAGAGCCGGCACACGGCGGTGGCCAGGACATGAGCCGCGCTGTGGCGCATCTTGTAAAGGTCGGATTGGGCGTCGAGTTTCATAGCGGTCGGGGGGCGCGGGGAGAAGGGCAAGGCAGGGCGGTGAGACGCATGGGGCGGGGGTGGTTCATCGGGCGCATCGGCTCGCTAGCCAGACGCTGCCGGGAAGGGGGAAGGCCGGGGGCAAGGGGAGGAAACCGGACGAGCCGGTACGCCCCACACGGGAATCCATGCTGAATTGTCGCATGCTCTTCAGGAAAACGAGAACCCCTTGCCATACAGGTTCCGCCGCCCGGAACAGCCCGGGCGGTCGATTGAAACGTGCAACTTAGAGGCAAAAACCCCGCCGCGCAAGGGAAATGTGGACCGTTCCAGGCGGAACATTTTCTTTACCTGGACCCCACCGAGGGGTATGGCAGGAATAGTCGTATTCCCCGCCCACCCCTCGGATGACCATGACCAAGAACCAGGTGCTCGACCTCTACTACCTCGACGCGCGCTCCAAGCTGATCGACATCGCGGCCTTTCTCGACCGCCTGGAGCGGGCGGAGGGCGAAGGCGATTTCCGCCAGCATGCTTTCGTCGGGGTTCTAGAAACCCTGCCCACCCTGAAGGCGAACCGCGCCCGAGCCCTTCTCGAGGCGCTCAGCGACCCCACCCACAAGCCCATCGCGAAGGCCCACACCAAGGGCGCCGCCGGGGCGTGGGCGCAGAGCATTCCAGAATCAACCTAAAAAGAATTCTTTGTCGCGAGCTTTGTCGACAAAGCTCCCGACAAAGCTTTGAAAACAGGACCCCACCCCATGCGCTACATTGAGCCCCACGCCCACATGGTCAGCCGGACAACCGACGACTATACCCGGCTCGCGCTCTCCGGCTGCCGCGCGGTCTGCGAACCCGCCTTCTGGGCCGGCTTCGACCGGTCTTCGCCAGCCGGCTTCGCCGACTATTTCGACCAGCTTACCCTCCACGAGCCGAAACGCGCCGCGAAGTACGGCCTCGCCCACTACTGCTGGCTCTGCATCAACCCAAAGGAGTCCGAGGACCTCGCCCTCGCCCGCGAGGTGATCGCGCTCATCCCCCCGCTGCTGAGTCGCGCCAACGTGCTCGGAGTGGGCGAAATCGGGCTCAACAAGAACAGCCGGAACGAGCTGAAGATCCTCGAGGAACATGTCGAGCTGGCAGCCGTCCACAACCAGCTCATTCTTGTGCACACCCCCCACCTGGAGGACAAGCTCAAGGGCACCCGGCTCACCCTGGAGGTTCTCGCCGCCGATACGCGAATTGAACCCGAACGGGTCATCATCGACCACGTCGAAGAGCACACCATTGGATTGGTGCTCGACGCAGGCCACTGGGCCGGCATCACCCTCTATCCCGAGTCGAAGACCACCCCGGCCCGGGCCATCGACATGCTGGAAACCCATGGCCTCGACCGGATTTGGCTGAATTCTGCCTGCGACTGGGGCCATAGCGACCCCCTCGCCATCCCCCGAACCGCGCTGGAAATGCGCCGCCGGGGCTGGGATGCCGATGCGGTCGACCGGGTGCTGTACCGCAATCCCGCCGACTTCCTCGGGCAAACCGCGCACTTCGCTCTGTAGCCGACGCGGCGACGGAGCCGTTGGGCGCGGCCGGAAGCATTCGCCCCCACGCTCCAACTGGGAGTTGCAGCGCCCTGCCTTCTCCTTTAGGTTAGTGGCCCATGAGCAGAGCCCTGGTCATCATCCCCACCTACAATGAGATCGAGAACATCCGCAGCATTGCGGCGGCGGTGCTCGCGTCCCACCCCGATCTTGACCTGCTCGTGGTGGACGACGGATCGCCCGACGGGACCGGCAAGATCGCCGACGAACTCGCGGCGGAGAACCCCCGCGTCCATGTACACCACCGGTCGGGCAAGCTTGGCCTCGGCACGGCCTACATCGCGGGCTTCCGCTGGGCGCTCGAGCGCGACTACGCCTTTGTCTTCGAAATGGACGCCGATTTTTCCCACAACCCTGCCGACCTGCCCCGCTTCCTCGAGGCCATCGCCGGGGCCGACCTCGTGCTCGGCAGCCGCTACAAGGACGGCATCCGCGTCGTGAACTGGCCGCTCGGGCGCCTCATGCTCAGCAAGGGCGCCGCCCTCTACGTCCGCGCCATCACCGGCATGCCCATTACCGATCCCACCGGCGGGTTCAAATGCTTCCGCCGGGAAGTGCTCAAGAGCCTGGACTTCGACCACATCCAGTCCAACGGCTACTCCTTTCAGATCGAGGTCACCCACACCATCTGGCGCAAGGGCTATCGGGTCGCCGAAATCCCGATCACCTTCGAGGAGCGCCGCTCGGGGTACTCCAAGATGAGCGGCCACATCTTTTTCGAGGCTCTCTGGCTGGTCTGGCGGCTCTGGGCTCGGTCGGGCTTCCGCCGGCGGCCAGCTCCCCAGGCGCGCTCTACCCCGTAAACCGCCATGACGGCCCCATCCACCAGCGCATCCCGGCTGCAGACCGCCGCAGCCCTGCTCCGCACGAGCCAGTGGACCAAAAACAGCGTGGTGCTCGCCGCCTTTGTTTTCGCCCTCGGCGCGCACGAAACCCAGGTCGAGGGCGCCGATATCGTTCGGGTACTCGCCGCCGGCGCGCTGTTCTGCCTACTCTCCAGCGCGGTCTACATCATGAACGACCTGCGCGACCTGGAGCGGGACCGCGCCCACCCCCACAAGCGGAACCGCCCCCTGCCCGCAGGACTGGTCGCGCCCCGTACCGCCGCCGGTATCGCTGCCGGGCTGGGCCTGGCCGCCCTCGGCGCCGCGTGGCTGCTTTCCCCCGGATTCATCGCGGTGGCCCTGGCCTACGGCGTCATGCAGGGGATCTATTCCTTTGGCCTCAAGCAGGTCGCGCTAGTAGATGTCTTCGTCATCGCCTCCGGCTTCGTGCTGCGCACCCTGGCCGGCGCGGTGGTGCTCGGCGTCGAGATCTCCCCCTGGCTGCTGCTCTGCACCCTGCTACTCGCGCTCTTCTTAGGCCTCTGCAAGCGGCGGCATGAAAAGGTGGTGGAATCCCTCCACGCCGACAGCACCCGGCCCGCGCTGGACAGCTACAGCGAGAAACTGCTCGACCAGCTCATCGCCATCATCTGCGCCGCGACCATCGTGTGCTACGCACTCTATACGTTCTGGCCCGACACCGTCGAAAAATTCGGCACCCATAACCTCGGGTTCACTATCCCCTTCGTCATCCTCGGCCTGTTCCGCTACCTCGACCTGGTCTACCGCCACGACCAGGGGGGACGGCCCGAGCACATCCTGCTCACCGACCGTCCGCTCATGCTGATCATCGGGGCCTATGGCCTCACCGTTCTCGGCGCACTCTTCCTCTTCCGGGAGGGAGCCCTACCATGAGCCCGCCAGCCAAGTTTAAAAAAGTGCGTGTGCTGGTCAACCCACACTCCGGCCTCGGCACCTCGCTGGACTCCCTCCAGGAAGCCTGGCTCACCCACTGGGAGCGTCCCGGCACCGACCTGACCTTCCAGTTCAGCACCTCCAAGGAGGATGGCCAATCCAAGGCCATTCGGGCGCTGGAGGAAGGGGTGGAGGTGATCCTCGTGGTGGGCGGCGACGGCATGGTCAACTCGATTGGAAGCTGCATGATCGGCAGCGAGGCCGCTCTCGGCGTGGTGCCCGCCGGCAGCGGGAACGGGTTCGCCCGCCACTTCGGCACCCCGCTAGATCCCAGCAAGGCCATCGAGGCGCTCGCCTCGGCCTCCGTCCGCTCCATCGACGTCGGCGTGGCGGGAAACCGCCCCTTCTTCGTCACCTGCGGCCTCGCGTGGGACGCGGCATTGGTCCGCACCTTCGAGAAATCGCCCATCCGAGGCGTCCTGCCCTATGTATTCGCCGGGGTCTACGAATTCCTGAACTACAGCCCCCAGCACCACCATGTGGAGATTGATGGCGTCGCCCACGACTTCCGCAACCCCATCGTGTTCACCATCGCCAACCTCACCCAGTACGGCGGGGGAGCCCGGATCGCGCCCCAGGCGCGCGAGGACGACGGCTATCTGGAGCTGGTGCTGGTCGAGGGCAAGAACGTCGCCCGGGTGCTGCCCCAGATCCCCCGGCTCTTCGATGGCAGCATCGAGCGAATGAGCGGACTGGAGATGCACCGCTTCCGCAGCCTCCGGGTGACCCGGGAACGCCCGGGGCCCATGCAGCTCGACGGGGAGCTGATCGAGAACATCCAGGACATCCAGATTGGCCTCCACTCCAAGGCCCTCAAGGTGCTGGTGCCCGCGCCCCAGGCCGGGCGCCGACGGGCATGAAGCCGCGCCTTCCCTGCCTGCGTGGCGGGGTTGACGCCGGGCGCGGATTGCGCTATCCATACGCGCCGCTATGAAAACCAACAAGAAAACCAAAGATTCCACTCCCGAGGCCGAGGCCCCCGTAGACGCCGAGAGCCCTGAGACCACGCCCGAAGCTCCCGCCGAGAACCCGGTCGGCGAGGCGGACCCCCGCGACGCCAAGATCGCGGAGCTGGAGAACAAGCTCCTGCGCCTCCAGGCCGACTTCGACAACTTCCGCAAGCGTACCGCCCGCGAGCGGCTCGAGCTGAGCCAGACCGCCAACGAAGGACTGCTGCTCGAACTCCTGCCCGTGGTGGACCACTATGAAATGGGCCTCTCCAGCGCCGAGCGCCAGCAGGCCGACCCCGCCTTCCTTCAGGGCTTCCGCCTCGTCTACGACCAGCTCCTAGGATTCCTCCGGCGCTGCAAGGTCGAACCCATCGCCGCCGAAGGCCAGCCCTTCGACCCCCACGCCCACGAAGCCATCACCCACCTGCCGAGCGAAGAGCACCCCGCCGACACCGTCATCGCCGAAACCCGCCGGGGCTACCGGCTCGGCGACCGTCTGCTCCGCGCCGCCCAAGTGGTCGTATCCAGCGGCTCTCCCGCGAGTGCGGAGACCCGCAGCGCCGACGCGGCCACCGAACCGGAGGACTAATCCCGCATGTCCGCAAAGAAACAGGATTTCTACGAGCTGCTCGGCGTTGAGCGTGGCTCCAGCCAGGACGAGATCAAGAAGGCCTACCGCAAGCTCGCCGTCAAATACCATCCCGACAAGAACCCCGGCGACAAGGTCGCCGAGGAGAAGTTCAAGGAGATCACCGAGGCCTACGAAGTTCTGAGCGACGAACAGAAGCGCGCTCGCTACGACCAGTACGGCCACCAGGCCTTCGGTGGCGGGGGTGGCGGCGGCGCCGGCTTCGGCGGCATAGACCTGGAAGAGGCGCTGCGCACCTTCATGGGCAACTTCGGCGGGGGCGGCAGCATCTTCGACGACTTCTTCGGCGGCGGCCAGCGCGGCGGAGGACGGGATGCCGCCACCCGCGGCTCCGACCTGCGCTTCGACCTCGAAATCGATTTCGAGGAGTCCGTCTTCGGCTCCGAACGCGACATCAGCTTCCCGGTCATGGACGCCTGCGAACACTGCCAGGGCAGCGGCGGCGAGCCCGGCGCCCGGCGAGAGTCCTGCGCCCGCTGCCAGGGACAGGGCCACGTCGTCTCCTCCAACGGCTTCTTCCATGTGCGACAGGTCTGCTCGAACTGCGGCGGCACCGGCCAGGTGTTCAGCAAGCAGTGCTCGGCCTGCCGCGGCCAGGGCCGCACCCGCACCCAGCGCAAGCTCACCCTGAAGATCCCCCCCGGCGTGGAAACCGGCTCCCGCCTGCGGGTCAAGGGCAAGGGCGAGAGCGGTGGCCGCGGCGGCCCCGCCGGCGACCTCTATGTCGTTCTTCATGTGCGGCCGCACGAACTTTTCCAGCGGCGCGATCTCGACATCTTCATCGAGTTCCCCCTACCCTTCCACGTTGCGGCCCTAGGCGGAGAGATCGAAGTCCCCACCATCCACGGCAACGCCAAGCTGAAGAGTCCCGCCGGCACCGAGTCGGGTAAGACTTTCCGCATCCGGGGCAAGGGCATCGCCGGCATCCGGGGCTATCCCGACGGCGACCACCTCGTCATGGTGAGCGTCGAAGTGCCCACCCGGCTCAACAGCAAGCAGAAGAAACTGCTGGAGGAATTCGGCGAATCGCTAAACGAATCGAACCAGGACCGCATAAAGCAGTTCCTCGGCCGCGCCCGCGACTTCTTCGACCGGCGCAAGAGCAGCCAAGCCGGCCACTAACCCCCGGAGCGGGCCCATGCAGCGCTGCCACATTCCCTCGCTGGATCCGGAAAGCGCCCACATCGAGCTGCCCGGCGAAGAAGCCCGCCACCTCGTCCGCGTGCTCCGGGTGCGCGATGGCGAACGCATCGAGGCGCTAGACGGCCAAGGCCACATCGTCCGGGGACCGCTGCGCATCGAAGGCGCCCGCTCCGCCAGCATCCAGGTCGACGAGCGCCTGCAGGCACCTGCCCCAGGCCCCCGCGTGACCCTCTTTCAGGCGCTGGCCAAAGGCGAGAAGATGGACTGGGTTGTCCAGAAGGCTACCGAGCTGGGCGTGTACGCCATCCAGCCCGTGCTTACCAAGCGAAGTGTCGCCCGGCCCGAAGAAGTGCGAAGCGCGCGCAAACAGGACCGGTGGCAGCGTGTCGCCATCAACGCGATCAAGCAAAGCGGCAATCCCTGGCTTCCGCAGGTCGAGGAGGTACGATCCCTTGCCGACTGCCTCCCCCGCCTCGCGAGCTACGACTGCAGCCTGGCCGGCGCGCCCGAAAGCACTCTCGCCTTGCGCAGCACCCTCCAGGCGGCGCGGCACAAAGGCGCCCAGCGGATCGCCTGCCTGGTCGGACCCGAGGGAGGATTCAGCGGCGACGAGCTTGCCGCGCTACAGTCCGCAGGCACCCAGCTCGTCTCGCTCACGCCCACTATTTTGCGCACCGAGACCGCGGCGGTTTACTTTCTGAGCGTTCTGGCGTATGAGTTAGGGCACCCGTGAACACTATCCTCCCCCATCTTCGGCACCTCTTCCTTCTCGGCCTCGCCCTCTGCGTACTGCCCCTATATGCCGAGAATCCCGCCGACGCAACCGGCCTCGAGGTCGCATCCGAAGAAGACCCGACCGCGACCGCAGAACAGCCCGCCGAGCCGACCGAGCCAGCTCCGGCCCCAACCGACCTCCCCCCCACCGAACCCACCCCTTCCCCACCCCCTGTCACCGTTCAGCCACCCGCCTCCGCAGCCGAGACCACCCCAGCCGATCTGAGCCGTAACGCCGCCCTGCACTACCTGACTGCCGGGATGCTCATGCGCATCGCAGCGACCCCGGAGGATCTCGATGCCCAGCTCGTCATCGACCGCGACTTGCCCGTGCTCCCACCCGAGGCGCTCGCCCTCCACCCCACCGTAGTGGACTGGCTGCTCGCCGAGAGGGCGATGGTGACCAGCCTAGGCCGGGGTGGTGAAATCGATGCCTGCCAGTTCCCGGTCTACGCCGGTCCCGGGCCCGCGAAGTCGCTCGACCACCTCGGCCCGGTCTACGCCCTGGGCATGCGCGCCCTCGCCGTCGCCAAGCTCTACCGATTCGTCAACAACATCGAGGGCGCCGCCTACATCGGCACCGACCTGCTCCAGATGCTCCGCCACCTCGAGCAGGACGACGCCATCGAGTCGAGCATGGCCGCCGCCCGGCTCATGCAGCACGTCTCACTCGACACTTTCCGATTCCTCGGCTCGGGATTGACCACCAGCCAGACGGAGATATTCACTCGCCACTTCGCCCGGCAGAAGGGACGACCCTTCCTTTCCCCCAGCGCCCGCCTTAGGGGTGAATCGCAACGCCTCGCCTACTGGCTAACCGAGGACCCCGCCCAGGGCCCCCAGCGCCTCGGCTTCCTCTACGGAGACGCCACCCAGCGGCCCGCGATGGAGCTGCTGCTCACCCTCCCCCCCCAGCGGGCCCTGGACCAGATGCAACTTTGGATCGACGGCTACACCACCCGCGTCGAACGCATCGCCAAAGCTATGGAGCGCTCCTACGCCGAGGCCTACGGCGAATTGGTCCTGCTGGAAAAAGATATCGAGCAAACCGCCGGCAGCCGCAACCCGGTGCGCGACAACCCGCTGCCCTCGCTGATGCTGGTGGGGCTGCGCGAACGCTACGACCAGCTCGTGCTTGCCCAGGCCCAGATGGACGTCATCGAGATCATGGCCCAGGCGGCCCGCTTCCGCAGCATGAACGGGCGCTGGCCCGAAGAACTCCCTGCACTCGAAGCCTTCATGGGCTCCCCCCTGCCCCGCGACCGCTTTTCAGGTGAATCCTACGCCTACTCGCTTCGCCGCCGCCTGCCCCGGGTCATCATCCGCGTACCCACCTGGATCGCGCGCGAGTCCTCGCCGGTTTTCATCTACGACCTCGCCACCTTCCAGAAGGACGACGAAGACCTCCTCAAAAAGTACGCCGACCAGCAGTCCAAACTACGCGCCCAGCGCCAACGCGACCTGATCCAGGCCAACCGAAAACCCTAGCACCCGGTATCCTCGCCGCCCCAAAAGCGGCACCCTGTCGTGTTGCCGCCTGAGACCCCGCGCTTGACCCCGGCGACCCTACCCGGTTAGTATATCCACCCATCGGCACTACATTAGTATCCGGAGGCTGTCATATCCGCCCGGCTATCGGCAAGGAGCACGCCATGAACCGCCTATTTGTCGGAACCTTTCTTCTCGTCGCCACAACCCTGGCCGGATGCGCAACCCTACCGACCAAAGCGCCCAGCCCCCTGGATCATCGGATCACCGCCGAGGTGTACCACCGCCTCTCCCAGGACCCTCTTACCAGCCAGGCCATGCTCTCGGTCAGCACCCGGGGGGCCTCCGTCGTCCTGCGCGGCCAGCCAGCCGGGCATCACGTCCGCACCCGAGCGCTCGCCCTAGCGCGCGGAACCCCGGGCGTGGTCGAGGTGATCGACCGCATGGAGCAATGAGCCTCGAGCCCTATCGCGGCACCGCCGCCCGTTGGCTCGCAGCGTCGGCAATGATCCTCGCGCTAACCTCGTGCCAGACCCCCGACCCATCGGTACGGTCCTGGCAAGCGGCCGCGAAAGCCGATTCCGAACGTTCCGTCTACATCCCCCTGACTCCCGAACCGCTGATCGGCAACCCGGACTCCCTGCCCGCCTGCGTTTCCGCCATCGCACACCACTGGATCCAGCCCGGCTGGCTCGACCGCCGCCGACTGGCCTCGTCGCTCGACCCCTTTGCGCCGGACACCCTGGGCCAACCCTGGGTCCCCCTGCTCCGGCGCTACCGGATGTGGCTGGCGCTGCTCCCGCTGACCGAACCAGAAATCCTCGTCCGACTGCGAGCCGGCGCACCTGTTCTACTCGCGCTGCCCCGCGACGACGAATCGGTTCCGCTCCGCTTCGCCGTGGCCCAGGGCTACGACGCGCAGCGCGGCGTGTTCGCTCTGTGGAGCGGACGGGGAGCCGTAGAGGAATGGTCTGCCAGCGAGCTAGACGCGCTGCGCCAGGGAACTGCCCGCATGTCCGCCCTGCTCTGCCCGGTAGACGCATGGGGCTGGGCCCTGAGCCCCGCCGAATTCCGGGCGAGGGCGCTCGCCCTGGAAATGCTTGGCGAAACCGTGCGCGCCGAGTCCGACTACCGCCAGCTCCTGCTGCTCGAACCCGCATCGGCCTATCCCGCGTGGAAACTGGGCAACCTGATGCGCAGCCAAGGCCGGCCCGCCGAAGCCGAAGAACACTACCGGCTCGCCATCGCCCGCGACGACAGCGACGCCGTCGGCTACAACAACCTCGCCTTCCTACTCGCCGAGCAGGGGCGCCAGCTCGACGAGGCTCTTCGTCTCGCCCGCCAGGCCGTCTACCTGAACCCCCGCAGCGCCCGCAACCTCGACACCCTTGGCTATGTCCTCTACCGCAGGGGCGCATATGAGGAAGCGGCCGACGTCCTCGAACGCGCCCGGGGCCGCGCCCGCAGGCTTCCCCCCGAGGAACAGGCGGCAATCGCCACTCACCTCGCCCTGGCCCAGCTCGGCAGCCAGCAGCGGCACCTCGTCCGCCAGGTCGTCTCCCAGATCGTGCGCATCTTTCCCAGCGTCCAGCTTCCCGCCGAACTACAGCCCTACCATCCTCACGACCAGCCCGTACGCCGCTAAAAAATTCTTGTTTCCCCACGGCCTAAAGCGCGGTAGTTTGACGAGGCAACAGCAGGCTCAGGACCCCCGACCTACCCACCTCCATGCAGCGCACCAACGACATCTACCAAAAAGACGCTCCCCCACCCCTAGTCCACCGCCGCAGGCGCTCCGGCTCTCGGCGGCACGGGAGCGGGCAATCCGGCGGGCCGCGCGGCGACGAATCCGGTGGGAGTAGGCCTACCCAGGGGACAGTGGTGGAATCCGGAGGGGGCGGCGAAAGCCCCATTCCGTCGCGGCGAGCCCGCCGTCGGCGCCGCGTACGCCAAAACCAGGTCACCCGTCGTACCGGCAAGCTACTCTGGACAGTTCTCGCCGTCACCATGCTAGCCTACCTGGGCCTCCTCGTGCTGTTCAGCATTCGGGACCGGCCCCCCCCCCCCCCCCCCCCCCCCCACCCGCGCCCCCCCCCCCCCAAACCCCCCCCAAACACCCACCCCCAACAAAAAAACCAAGTTTTTTTGCACCCCCACAAAAAGA